>DASXIG010000001.1:0-6179 GCA_036498105.1 Xanthobacteraceae bacterium
GTTGCTATGGCTGCGGCAACGCTCGGTGCTCGATCTCTGGCTGATGGTGGTCTTGTGCGCCTACGCCATAGAAATCCTTCTCATTTCTTTTCCTGTCCCAACCCGCTTCAGTCTGGGTTGGTATGCCGGACGAGTTTACGGCCTGCTCTCCGGCAGCCTCCTGTTACTGATCCTCCTGAATGAGATAACGATGCTGTACGGCCAGCTGCTGCGCGCGGTTCTCGCGCAACGTCGCGAACGCGAGGCGCGGCTGTTGACCGGCGAAGCGGTGTCGGCGTCGATTGCTCACGAGGTCAAGCAGCCATTGTCGGCCATGATAACGAATGCCAATGCCGGCCTGCGCTGGCTTGATCGCGCGGCGCCAAACCTCGATGAGGCGAAGGTGGCATTTCAGCGCGTCGTGAGCGACGGGCATCGTGCAGGCGCGGTGATCGAGAATACCCGAGCCCTCTTTAAGAAGGATGCGCGGACCTGGACCTCGATTGATGTCAACCGTCTTATTCGGGAAGTCCTGGCATTCCTGCACAATGAGCTGCATATGCATCGGGTCGCTGTTCAAGTCCAACCCAACGGACGGATGCCGCAGATAAGAGGCGACCAGGTTCAGCTCCAGCAGGTGCTGGTGAATTTGATCACGAACGCGATCGATTCCATGGCCAGTCAGGATGGGGAGCGGGTGCTTTGCGTAGGGTCTGAACTCCACGACTCCGGCAGTGTGACCGTGTCGGTGGCAGATACGGGGAAGGGCGTCGAACCGAGCGACGCCGATCGGATATTCAACCCGCTGGTTACGTCCAAGGCGCACGGCATGGGGATGGGGCTGTCGATTTGCCGGTCGATTATCGAGGCGCATGAAGGGCGATTGTGGGTGACCGCCAACCCGCCCCGCGGCGCTATTTTTCGTTTCACGGTTCCTGTCCATCCGGGCATTGCATCCTGATTGGAGCGCTGTGACTGTTATTGCCCACGGATGCCAGCCAGCACACACGGCAGCGAGCGAGTGCCCACGCTGCGCAGGCACGAAACGGATCTCCCGATCCGCACACCACAGCTAAACCATTGCAAATCACACCGTGCTCGGCGCCAGCGCCTCCTGATGCCACAGCAGAAGGCGGCGGCGGATGAGGCTCATGCTCTTGACCAACGCATAGCCGAGGACGGCAATCTCCACGATGCCGGCGAAGACGCCGCGCGAATCCGCAAAGCGCGAGGCGGTGTTCATGGCGCCGCCGAGCCCATAGCCCCCCATGAACATCTCGGTCACGATCGCCACGATGAGCGCGATCGGGAGCGCAACCTGCAGCCCGGTGATGATCTGCGGCAGGGCGGCGGGAAACGCGATCTGCCAGAGCAGCTCGTGCTCGCTTGCGCCCATGTTGCGCGCCGACCACAAGAGCTCGCGCTCGACCCCGCGGATGCCGACGATGGTGGCGGTGACCACGGGGAAGATCGCCTCGACCGCCACCATCGTGATCTTGGAGACGTCATAGACGCCGAGCCAGAGGATGACCACGGGAAGAAAGGCGATCTTCGGCATGGGAAACCCGACCGAGATCAGCGGGTCGAAAAACCAGCGGGCAAGAGCACTGCGCGAGATCGCCATGCCGAGCACGACGCCCGCGACCGATCCGATCAGAAACCCGGCCAGGGCGCGATACAGGCTCACGGCCGTGTTGAGCGCGAGATCGCCGCTGAGAAGATCGTCCCAGATCCGCGCCAGGACCGCGCTCAGGGGCGGCAGCATGAACGGCGTCACCGCGCCGGAGCGGGCGAACAGTTCCCAGGCGACCGCCAGCGCAAGGACGGAGCCTATGCGCGCGAGCGCCCAGCCCGCCGACCGCAGCACGCGATAGGCGGGCCGCTCGCCCGCAGCTTGCGTCAGGACTGCCATCGCAGCGCCCTGTGCATCGCGAGAAGATAGATGCGGTCGGCGATGAAGCCAAGGAGCGCGACCGTCAGCACGACCGCGAACATGGCGTCGTAGGAGCCGCTCGCGCCGAGAAAGCCGATGAGATAGCCGAAACCCTGCTGCGCCGCGATGAGCTCGGAGCTCACCAGCAGAATGAAGGAGAGCGCGAGCGCGGTGCGAATGCCGTTGAGGAGCTCCGGCAGCGCGCTCGGCACCACCACGTCCCACAGCATGCGCAACCGGCTTGCCCCCATGCTGCGGGCCGACCACACCAGCGCCTGCTCGCTCGAACGCGCGCCGTTGAACGCGCCGATGGTCACCGGCAGCATGCAGCCGAGAAAGATGAGCAGGATCTTCGAGCCGTTGCCGAAGCCGAGCCACAGCACGGTGACGGGGATCAATGCGGATTTCGGCATCGGATAGAACAGCTCGACGAGCGGCCCGAGCAGCACGTTCACCGGCCGCCACCACGCCATGACGATGCCGAGCGCCGCGCCGATCCCGATCGCAAGCAGGAGCCCGGCCGCCGCGCGCCACAGCGAGGCAGCGCCGTTGGTGAGGAGTTCGCCATCCCTGACGAGATCGATCCAGGCCGCGGCGACCGCGCTCAAGGGCGGCAGGGCGAGCGTGGAGACCAGCCCGGTGCGCGAGCCGATCTCCCAGGCGAGCGCGAGCAGGAGAAGCGGCAGATAGCGCAGCATCATGGCGCGCGCTTCTCCGCCTTGATCGCCTCGATGCGTACCAGGTTCCAGATCTCGTCGACCTTCTCGACGAACTCCTTCGCCTTGAAGATGTTCACGTGGTCCTTGTCGAACTTGGTGTCCACGATGGTCTTGATCCGGCCGGGGCGCGCCGACATGACCGCGACGCGCTCCGCCAGATAGACGGCTTCCTGCACGTCATGGGTGACAAAGATCACGGTCTTGGGGGTGCGCTGCCAGATGCCCAGGAGCTCGGACTGCATCAGGCTGCGGGTCTGCGCATCGAGCGCGCCGAACGGCTCGTCCATCAGCAGGATCTTGGGATCGAAGGCGAGCGTGCGCGCGATTGCGGTGCGCTGGCGCATGCCGCCGGAGAGCTGCGAAGGATAGCTGTCCTCGAACCCCGTCAGCCCGACCAGATCGATGAACGCCTGCGCGCGCTTCTCGCGCTCCTTGCGCGCAAGCGCCATGCGCTCGAGCCCGTAGAGGACGTTGGAGCGCACGGTCTTCCACGGAAACAAGGCAAAGTGCTGAAAGACAATGCCGCGATCGGGACCCGGCGCGCCGACAGGCTTGCCGTCGAGGAGGATGCTTCCCGTCTCGATGGGGAGAAAGCCGCCGAGCAGATAAAGGAGCGTGGACTTGCCGCACCCCGACGGCCCGAGCAGCGCGACAAACTCGCGGTTACCCACGTCGAGGGAGACGTCCTCCAGCGCCAGCACGGAGCGTCCGCTGGGCGGGCGATAGACGTGGCTCACGCCGTCGATGACGATCTGCGCCTGCGCCATTTGGGACGACACTACCGCGGTTTGCGTTGCACCGGAACGCGCTTAGCGTTTTCGAGATCGTCATGTGCGTTTGAGATCGTAGGGTGGGTTAGCGGCCAAGTCGGCTGCTTGCAGCCGACTTGGCGGCGTAACCCACCGAACCGCGGCGGGTTACGCGGCCGATCTCGCCGGAGCGAGCTCGGCCGCTAACCCGCCCTACAAAGTGAAAGCATGGTGCGGATGCGACTTTGATTACTGCGCAGGCTCGCTCAGGAACTGCCTGGCTGCTTCGAGCGCGCCGTGATCGGCGAGCTCGTTGTGGCCGGCACCGGGAAAGCGCACGAAGCGCTTGGGTGAGACGATCAGCGCATAGAGCTTCTCGCCGAGCCCAATCGGCACGATCGTGTCGCTTTCTCCGTGCAGGATCAGAACCGGAGCCGTCACCTTGCCGATGCGCAGATCGGACCGGAACGGATCCTTCATCAACAGGCGCACGGGAAAGAACCAGTAGATTTGGGCCGCGATGTCCGCGATGGAAGTGAAAGGCGATTCGAGCACAATGCGTCCGACCGGCTTTTCCGCCGCGACTGCAACCGCAACCCCGCTGCCCAGCGACTCGCCCCAGAGCGCAATCCGCGACGGAGGATACCGGGCAGCGGCAAAGGCGTAGGCGGCCAACGCATCATCGATGATGCCGGTCTCGGTCGGCCGTCCGGTCGAGCCGCCATAGCCGCGGTAGCTCAGCGCAATAAGCCCCGTGCCGTCTGCGGCAAGCGCGCGGAAGCGGTCCACGCGCCAGCGCAGCGAGCCGCCATTGCCGTGGAAATAAAGCACCACAGGCTTTTCCCCGCGCGGGGGGATGTGCCAGACGATCACGCGCTCGCCGCCGGAGCTGTCGAGCACGGCCTCTTCCGCTTCCGGCAGGCCCGCCGCGGCGGGCAGCGTGCGCGAGCGGTCGGGAAAGTATTGCAGCGCGCGCTGGCCGAAATAGACCAGCGCCAGCAGGCCGGCATAGCCGGCAACGACAATGATAAAGAGCCATTTCAGCATCGCACTGATCGAGGTGTGATCGTGTGGCCCCTGGGTCCCGGATCTTCGCTCGCCCGGCGAGCCGGGCTCACTCGTCCGGGACACGTCATCACAGTGCCTTGACGATCTCTTCGGTCATTTTCTTGGCGTCGCCGAACAGCATCATGGTGTTGTCGCGGTAGAACAGCGTGTTGTCGATGCCGGCATACCCCGACGACAAGGAGCGCTTGATGAACATCACGGTGCCGGCCTTCCACACTTCCAGGACCGGCATGCCGTAGATCGGCGATGAGGGGTCCTCCTCCGCCGCCGGGTTGGTCACATCGTTGGCGCCGATCACGAAGGCCACGTCGGCCTGCGGGAATTCCGAGTTGATGTCGTCGAGCTCGAACACCTCGTCATAGGGAACGTTCGCTTCCGCGAGCAGCACGTTCATATGTCCGGGCATGCGGCCGGCCACCGGATGAATGGCGTACTTGACCTCGACTCCCTCTTTCTTGAGGCGGTCGGCCATTTCGCGCAGCGCATGCTGCGCTTGCGCGACCGCCATGCCGTAGCCCGGCACGATGATGACCTTGCCGGCGTTCTTCAGGATGAAGGCTGCGTCCTCGGCCGAGCCTTGCTTCACCGGCCGCCGCTCCGCGCCGGTGTGCGCCACCGCGACCTCGCCGCCGAAGCCGCCGAGGATGACCGAGATGAAGCTGCGGTTCATGCCGCGGCACATGATGTAGGAGAGGATCGCGCCCGAGGAGCCGACCAGAGCGCCGGTTATGATCAGCGCGGAGTTTCCGAGCGTAAATCCGATGCCGGCCGCGGCCCACCCCGAATAGGAATTGAGCATCGAGATCACCACCGGCATGTCGGCTCCGCCGATCGGGATGATGATCAGGATGCCGAACAGGAAAGACGCCAAGGTCAGGAGCCAGAACGCCAGATGGCTCTCCGCGCGCACCAGCCATACGATCAGGAGCACGATGGCGACGGCGAGCGCGATGTTGATGGCATGCCGCGCCGGGAGCGTGATCGGCGCCCCGCTCATGCGGCCGGAGAGCTTGAGGAATGCAATGACCGAGCCGGTGAACGTGATGGCGCCGATGCCGAGGCCGAGCGACATCTCGACGAGGCTCGACTTCGCAATGGTGCCGACGCCGCCGATGTCGAAAGCCGCGGGCGCATAGAGCGCGGCGGCCGCTACCAGCACCGCCGCCATTCCCACGAGCGAATGAAATGCAGCCACCAGCTCGGGCATGGCGGTCATGGGCACGCGCCGGGCGATGACTGCGCCAATACTGCCGCCGATTGCGACGCCGAGAATGACCAGCGCCCATGCCCAGGGCCCGTCCGGGGGGTGCGAGGCAAGCGTGGTTACAATGGCGATTGCCATCCCCGCCATGCCGAACAGATTGCCCCGGCGGCTCGTCTCCGGGTTCGAGAGCCCGCGCAGCGCGAGGATGAACAGTACAGCCGCGAGCAGATAAAGCAGCGCGACGAGATCGGCGCTCATCGGCCGGCGCTCCTGTCTCCTTTCTTCCGGTACATCCCCAGCATGCGCTGGGTAACCAGAAAACCGCCGAAGATGTTGATGGAGGCGAAGGTGAGCGCGACGAAGCCGAGCGCGCGCGCCCAGATGGACCCGGAGTCGCCTGGGATCAGACGCACCCCGACCGCGAGCAGGGCGCCGACGACAATGACCGAGGAGATCGCGTTCGTCACCGACATCAGCGGCGTGTGCAACGCCGGGGTGACCGACCACACCACGAAATAACCGATGAA
>DASXIG010000002.1:0-2345 GCA_036498105.1 Xanthobacteraceae bacterium
AAAAATCGGCCAGCGCTGAAGCCAAACTGAAACGATGCGCGACATGATCGTACTCCACTACCCATTGGCCCGGCCGTCCGTTGCGGCAGCGCTCGAGTTGCAAATGCCAGCGCGGCTGCGTAACGAGCCCGAAGCGATCGCGCGCGGCTTTTGCGGTGTCGATGCGCCAGCGCGTCGCCGCCGCGCTCGATTCCAGCGTTGCCGCCGGCCGCAGCAGAAACAGCGGCAGCTCCGCATCGGTGGCGGCGAGATGCAGCCGCTGGCTCAATTTCAGATCGAGCGTGTCGATGACGCCGACGACGGCGGCCGGCGCCGCCGACCGCACCGCCTCCTCCATGGCCCACAGGGTTTCCTTGCGATGCGCGGTTTCGACCAGAATGAGGCGGGCCGGATCGAGACCGAGCGCGTTGAGGCCATGGCCATGCAGCCGGCCGTGCGGGCGGTAGGGGCGCAGCCCATAGGTCGGCATGACGAAGAGGAGCGGGTAGGCCAGGCGGACGAGGGCTGCCGCGATGAAGCCGAACGCGGCAGCGATGCAGCCTTCCGCCGCTGGCACGATTTCATGCAGGGCGCCGCAGGCAAGGCCACCGTCGGGCAGGTGGGAATCGATGGCCGCCAAGCCGAAGGGCAGGGCTTTGCGCTCTTCCCCCATCCGGGGCATGAGCCGGCGCAGCTCTGCCATCACGGCAGCGCGGTTTCGCGCCATGGCAGTGCTGGGCACCGGATTTGGCTGTGCAAAGCCCATGGGATTCACCTTGGATATTCACTGTATGTTCTTTCCAGTGTTTATAGAACAAAACAGGAACTATGCCAAGACTGGAATTGTTTCGATGATAATTATCCTGAACGATCAATACCTTGTGCAGCCAATCGAGAAAAAGCTGCCGCTTCCGACCTTTCGCCCGTGGATAGAAGAAAGAATGACCCGTTGTCGGTGTTTGTCGTTTGCCGCGTGCTGATCGCGGGCAATAGGAGATGGCCGTGCGGAAAACCTCGAAACCGGTCCTTGCGGCGGCCGCGCTGGCGGTCGCAATGAGCTTCAATATCCCCGCCGGCCATGCCGCCGCGTGGCGCGAGAATCCATGGTGCGCGGTGATCGATTACGGCGATGGCGGGGTCACCTGGGAGTGCAACTATCGCACCTTCGAGGAGTGCTATCCGAACGTGCTCGCCGGCAATAAGGGCTCCTGCAACCTCAACCCGGCCGGCTCCGGCCAGCAAGCCGCCACACCCGCTGCCAATCACCCGCGCAAGAAGCACCACGCCCAGCGCTAGAGCATGATCCGGAAAAAGCCTGCCCTCGGACTTGATCCGAGGGTGGAACCCGGTTTTCCGAAAAGATCATGCTCCATCAAAATGCTAGAGCGAATCGCTTCAATCTGAAGCGATTTCGCTCTAGCGTCGTCGAACTTTTAAGCCTGACCGTTACTCTTGATGGTGCGCAGACGATGGCGCATACGTCTGCCGACTCGCGCGGGCACGAGCGCGGATAGCGCAGATCAGGAAGGTGCATCATGCCGGAAGCCGACAAGGAAGGTGAACGTTACGCCGTCGATCGGCCGCAGCAGACGCCGGGCTTCTTTCTCAAGGGCTCGCACCAGCTCGACTGGGGCATGAAGAACCGCATGGCGCGGGTGTTCGATCCAACCTCTGGCCGCACCGTGATGCTTGCCATCGATCACGGCTATTTCCAGGGCCCGACCACCGGCCTCGAGCGCATCGATCTGTCCATCGTGCCGCTGTTGCCGAATTGCGACGCGTTGTTCTGCACGCGGGGCATTTTGCGCTCGGTCATTCCCGCTGAGTGTCAGAAGCCCATGGTGCTGCGCGCCAGTGGCGGACCGAGCATCCTGCGCGAGGAATTGTCCGACGAGCAGATCGCCATGGACATGGACGACGCGATGCGGCTCAACGCCGCCGGCGTCGGCATCCAGGTGTTCATCGGCGGCGAGTTCGAGACCCGCTCGGTGCACAATATGACCAAGCTGGTCGATGCCGGGCTGCGCATGGGCATCCCGGTGATGGGCATCACCGCGGTCGGCAAGAACATGGTGCGCGATGCAAAATATTTCCGGCTCGCCTGCCGCATCATCGCCGAACTCGGCGCCCAATACGTCAAGACCTATTACGTCGACGAAGGGTTCGAGACCATCACCGCGTCGTGCCCGGTACCGATCGTCATGGCTGGCGGCAAGAAGCTGCCTGAGCTCGAAGCGCTGACCATGGCGTATAACGCCGTGCAGCAGGGCGCCTCCGGCGTCGACATGGGCCGCAACATCTTCCAGTCCGAGGCGCCGCAGGCGATGATCGCCGCCGTCGCCGCCGTCGTGCACAAGAACATGAAG
>DASXIG010000003.1:0-3760 GCA_036498105.1 Xanthobacteraceae bacterium
GGCGCCATCAGGACGAGTGCCGGAGAGGCGGCGCAGGCGTTGGAGCAGCTGACCACCAGCACGACCCAGACGCTCGGCGAGCGGGTCGAGCATTTCAGCAACCTCATGAAGACCACCACTTCCGACAGCGAGCGCTCAATCGGCAACTTGACCAACTCGGCCTCGCATCTCATCGGCAGCCGGCTCCAGCAGCTGAGCGAAGCCATCAAGGGCGAGACCAGCGAGGCGGAGCGGTTGCTCGGGCACGTGACCGCCAACACCACCGCTGCAATTCGCTCGAGCAGCCACGATGCCGAGCGGGTTATCACCGGAATGTCCACCGGCGTGAGCAACGTGCTCAAGCAGAACGCCAGCGAAGTCGAGCGCACCCTGCTCGCGCTGAGCGCCGAAGTCGCCCGCAACTTCGTCGGCAAGGCCGAGGAGATTTCGACCGCCGTGAGCCAGCGCGCCGCCGAGATGACGCGCATCGTCGACGACAAGTCGAGCGGCCTGCTCAGCTCGCTTACGGCCAAGAGCCAGGAATTCGCCAGCGAAGTGGGCCGGGTGACCGAGCACGCCGTCAAGGCGATCGAGGCCAAAGGCTTTAATTTCACGCAGACCATGATGGACAACAGCGAGCAGATCGCGCGCCTCATCAACGAGGCAAGCCAAGCCGCTACCGGAGCCGTCAATCAGTCGCTGCAGCAGCTCCAGACCGACCATAGCGTCGCCACGCAGACGACCAGCGAAACCGTCAATCGCACGATCAGGGAGCTGCGCGAGACCGCCGAGATGGCTACCCAAAGCGCCGCCAAGACGATAACGCGTACATTACGCGAGCTCCAGGATTCCACGCAGACCGCGGTCGACCAATCAAAGCAGAGCGCTTCCGCCGCAGTGTCCGAGATCCTGGAGACCCAGAACATGCTGCGGTCCGATACCACCGCGCTGTTCGAGCGCCTGCGCGAAGCCAACATTCTCCTGCAGGAGGTGCTGAGCGGAGCGCACGAGAACATGAGCGAGATCGAGAGCACCCTGGTCACGCGGGTAGCCGATTTTGTCACTGCCATGAACGAAGTCGCGCAAAAGACCGGCACGGCGAACAGCGAGGTGGAGCGCAACATCACCGGCTTCCAGACGATGGCCGCGCAAACAATCGCGGACCTCAGCCAGCTTGCAACCCAGTTCGATGCGCACGGGCGTTCGCTCGCGGAGGCCGTCGCCCTGATTGATACCAGCAACCGGCGCACCGAGGGCGCGGTCACGGAGCGGCGCAACTCGCTGCAACAGCTGATCGCCACGCTCGAGGAGAAGAGCAACGACCTTGAGCAGCGGCTCACGCGCTTTGCCGGTGTGCTCGACGAGTCGTTGGAAGGAGCGACTGAACGGGCGCGTGAAGTCGCCCGCCTCACCGCCGATGCGACCACGGGCGGGGCACGCGCCATCGCCGAAGGCTTTGAGTCGATCCGCAGCAATGCGGAGGAGGAGCGCAGGCGCATGGGCGAGGCCCTGCACGCGATCTACGACGAGGCCACCGCGGAATCGAACGCGATGTTCGCTCAGGCGGCCCAGCGCTTCGCAGATGTGCTCCAGGGCTTGAAGAGCATGGCGTCCGAGATGCAGCATGAGCTCGAAACAACGCGCGCCGAGCTGCGCAGAGGCGTGCTCGAGCTGCCGCAGGAAACCGCGGACACCGCCGCGCAGATGCGCAGGGTCATCGTCGACCAGATCGAGGCCTTGGCTGAGCTTAACCGCATAGTCGCCCGGCACGGGCGCGGCATGGATGCGGTCGAGCCGGCGGGCCGACGAGCCGAGCCGATGAATGTCGCGCCGCGGCACGTGATGCACGATGAGGCGTCATTCACCAATGGCGGTTCACGCCCGGAGCCTTCCCGGCAGCGCGCCGACATCACCAGCATGGCGCCGCCTCCGATTGCGGGACGGCGCACGGAGGCGCCCCCGGTCAGTCCGGCGCAGACCACCCCTGGAGGGCGCACCGGGTGGCTCTCCGAGCTGCTGACACGGGCATCGCAAGAGCCTGAGCTTGCCCCCACTGAAGTGGTCACGCGTGAGGCGCCGCACGAGGATCCGCGCGCGGAGCGCAGCACGATCGACTCGCTCGATTCGCTTGCGGTCGACATCGCGCGCATGATCGACCACGAGGCAGCGGCGGAGCTGTGGGAGCGCTACAACCGCGGAGAACGCAACGTATTCTCGCGCAAGCTCTACACCCCGCAAGGGCAGAGGGCGTTCGAGGAGATCCGCCGGAAATATCGCAGCGACCGCGACTTCACGCGCACGGTGGACCGGTACATCGGCGAGTTCGAGCGGCTATTGGAGGAGGTGTCCCGCGACGATCGGGGCCAGGTGGTGGCGCGAACTTATCTCACATCGGAAACCGGCAAGGTCTATACCCTGCTCGCTCACGCCGCCGGCCGCTTCGACTGAACCCATTCTTTCTCCTGTAGTCATGGTCGTCGGGTGGGTTACGCGGTCGATCTCGTCATAGTCGAGCTCGACCCCTAACCCACCGCTACAGCCGCATCATTTTAGAAACAGCTCGTTCCAGAGCTTTTCCCATCGTTCCGCCTGATCGATCGATGTGGCGGGATCGATCATAAAATATGTGTGCGCGTCGAGCAGGGTCTTCTGGGCTCGGCTCGATGGCACCCGGCCCATGTCGGCAAGAAGCTTCATGCCTTCGGGCGAGAAGACGAAGTCGGCAAACAGCAGCGCCGCATGGGGATGTGGCGCGTCCTTCGCCAGCGCCAAGGCCTGCGGCCGTCCAATCAGCGGCTCGACCGCTACCCAGTCGATCGGACCCCCTTTCGCTTTGATGGAATCTGCGTTGGCGCTGTATAGCGTGAGACAGACCGGCAATTCGCCCGCAGCCACGAGCTGCGCTACGAGGACATGCCCCTTGCGCATTTGCGGCTTGAGCGCCGCGAGCTTACGGAAGAATTCCCGGCCAGGCTCCTCCCCCATGGAGCTGATCACTCCATACATCCAGTCGAAGTCGGTGGCTTCGAGCGCAAGGCGCCCCTTCCAGATCGGATCGGCGAACCCCTGCAACGTGCTCGGCAGCTCCTCCCGCTTGAGCTTGGCGGTGTTGAAGCCTGTCACCCAAAGGTTCGCGCGATCGCTGAACCAGCGTCGATGCGCCGGGACAGCCCAGCCCGGGAGATCGGCAAGATACGGGCTGTCGAACTGCGCCACCACCTGCTCGCGCACAAGCGCTTCGACTTCCGGAGCATTGGTCTCCACGACATCCATCATCCGGCGGTTTCCGCGCGCTTCAGTCAACGCGCGTTGCAGCACATTCTCGCTCAACGCCCGCCAGAGCTGGACCTTGATGCCGTGCTTCTTCTCGAAGGCCTGCGCAAGCGGTGCCGACTCGGTTGTGGCCATCGAGGTGTAGAAGGTGAGCGTGCCTTCTTCGCGCGCTTTTGCGGTCACCCTCTGGTCGCGATCTGCGCCATGATAGGTATAGATCGCGGGACCCTTGGGATCAGCCGATTGCGCGTGCGCCGATATTGAAGCCAGCGCGCCTGCCGCCAAGGCAAGGAACGCCGGCGGTGCCAGGGCACCCAGTGCGGTGAATTTGAAGTTCCTATCCATCAATGTGCAGGGCTCTTAATCCACGGACAGGACGCAGGCAATGAGCCGCCCTACCCCGTCGTTGTCGGTTGCCGTCGAACGTTGGCCGATGGCGGGATCATTCGTGATCAGCCGCGGGGCGAAGAGCGAAGCCGTCGTGGTGGTCGTCGAATTGTCCCTTGGC
>DASXIG010000004.1:0-2467 GCA_036498105.1 Xanthobacteraceae bacterium
CCCGCGCGGCGCGAGGGTGTAGCCGGCGACCCAGTCCACGAAATGGCGCAACTCGGGCTTGAGCGGCGGGAGGTCGAGCTTTCTCTCGACGTCCCTCATGCGGTTGTGAAGGGCGGGTCTTATTTCAGCACGGTCGGCCCACACGACACCTGTGGCCGCGCGCGCCCCGAGCGGGACGCTCACGATGTCGCCGGCGTTCAGTTCCAGATCGGCGGGCACGCGGTAGGAATAGCTCTGATCCAACGCGACCGGGACGAGCACATCGACAAAATTGGCCGGACGAAGCGATGCGGGCAATGATGTTCTTTGGCCCATTTGGGATCGGGTTGGCTCCCCAGCGGATTGCCGGCGCTTAAGAAAGGCTGAAGGAAGTTATACGACAACGGCGAGATGAAACGACAGGCAGACATTGCCGATGTGACGGTCCCCGAGCTTCCGTTCGCGTGCCCGGATACCGCGGCGGAATTTGCTTATTGGCTGCGGCAACTGTCAGGTGAGCGGCGGCTCGCTGCGAATACGGTTGCGGCCTATGCGCGCGATGTCTTGCAGTTCCTCGGCTTTCTCTCGCGCCACCTCGGCAGCACGGTGAGCCTTGCACGGCTTTCAAAGCTGCAACCGCTTGATGTGCGAGCGTTCATGGCAGCACGCCGCTCCGATGGGATCAGCGGCCGCTCGTTGATGCGCATGCTGGCCGGTGCTCGCTCCTTCGCGCGCTTCCTCGAGCGTCGCGGCAAGGCGAGCGTTGCCGCGCTCTTCACTGTGCGGACCCCGAAACCAGGAAAGACCTTGCCAAGACCGCTTGCCGTCAGCGCAGCAAAACGCATGACCGAGACTGAGCCGCGTTCCGGCGAGGAGCGGGAGCAATGGGTCCTTGCGCGTGATGCAGCCGTCTTCGGACTCCTCTATGGCTCGGGCTTGCGCATCTCCGAAGCGCTGGGCCTGCGGCGTCAAGACATAGCGGGGGGCGAGACCGAAACCATCAGGGTCAAAGGCAAAGGCAACAAGCCGCGCATGGTTCCGGTATTGCGCCGGGTGGCAGCGCTTGTTTCCGAATACATCGCGCTGTGCCCATACGAGCTGCCGGCCGAAGGGCCGCTGTTTGTAGGCGCGAGGGGTGGCCCGCTGTCCCCCCGCGTCGTCCAGCTCGCAATGGCGCGCATGCGGGGCGCTCTGGGCCTGCCGGAAACGGCGACGCCGCATGCGTTGCGGCATTCCTTCGCGACCCACCTCCTCGCGCGCGGCGGCGACCTGCGGTCCGTGCAGGAGCTGCTCGGGCATGCCTCATTGTCGACCACCCAGGTCTATACCGCCGTGGATACCGAGCGCCTGCTGGAGGCTTACCGGAACGCCCACCCCCGGGCGTGACTTCGCGTCTCATCTCTGCGACCGCCTGGCTCTTGCGCATCGCCGGCCGCTCGATGCATCGTCGCCGCGAATCACTGGAGCATGTCCCGTAAAAGCCCGCCATCGGCCTAGACCCGGGCGGGAACCTCTTTTGCGAAAATGACATGCGCAAGCCAAAGAGATGGAGCAGAATGACGATTCGAAGAAAGTCATCTGCTATAGGGGGGCGACATGAGCCACGGTGTGCACGCGGTTCAACATGAAGTCGAGCATCGGATCAGCCATGATCATGGCCATGACGAAGGGCATAAGCCGGCCGAAAATCAGAACAAGAAGATCGCGCTGTTGATAGCGGTCATCGCCCTGTTTCTGGCCTTGTCCGAAACGCTCGGCAAAAGCGCCCAGACCGCGGGCATCGAGCTCAACATCAAGGCGTCGGACACCTGGAACTTCTTCCAGGCGAAAACCATCCGCCAGACCACGCTGCGCACGGCCGCTGAGGCCCTGGCAGCCGAAGTGGCGACCAGATCGGACGATGCGTACAAGGCTTCCATGACCAAGCAGCTGGAGGCGTGGAACGCAACCGTGAAGCGCTACGACTCCGACCCGAAGGAGGGTGACGGGCGCAAGGAGCTGCGGGCGCGGGCCGAGCAATTTGAGCGCGACCGCGACGTCGCGATGTCGCGCTATCACAACTACGAGCTCGGTTCCGCGGCGTATCAGATCGGCATTGTGCTCGCTTCATCGGCCGTCATTACCGGTATGATAGCGCTCGCTTATGGTGCCGGAGGGCTCGGGCTGGTCGGGCTTCTCTTCACCGGCCTCGGCCTGTTTGCACCCAACGTGCCGCACGATGCGCTGCACTGGTTCTCGCATCTCTTCCAGGCAGCGGGCGGGCATTGAGTACCGCTCACATGTTCAGCGCGCGCTTGTCTACCGCCAGGGCCGCCTCTTTCACGGCTTCCGTCAGGGTCGGATGGGCATGGCAGGTGCGCGCGATGTCCTCGGCCGCGGCGCCGAACTCCATGGCCACCGCGGCCTCCGCAATCATGTTGCCGGCGTCCGCGCCCAGGATGTGAACGCCCAGCACGCGATCCGTTTTGGCGTCGGCGAGAATCTTGAC
>DASXIG010000005.1:0-5896 GCA_036498105.1 Xanthobacteraceae bacterium
CCTCGGGAATGCGCTCGAGTTCTACGAGATCCTGGTCTACGGTTATTTCGCCGTCACCATCTCCAAGGTGTTCTTTCCCGCTGCCGACGAGACTGTCTCCATTCTCGTGACGCTCGGCAGCTTCGGGGTCTCGTTTCTCGCCCGCCCCGTGGGCGCGATTTTTCTCGGGCGCTACGGCGACCGCAAGGGACGCAAGCAGGCGCTCACCCTTTCCATCCTGCTCATGACCATCGGCACCGCGCTCATGACCCTGATGCCGAGCTATGATTCGGTCGGCCTTCTCGCCCCCATCCTCGTGCTTGCTGCGCGGCTCCTGCAAGGCTTCTCCGTGGGCGGCGAGTTCGCGAGCGCGACCGCTTTCCTGGTCGAGCATCGGCCCGACCGCGCCGGGTTTTTCGCGAGCTGGCAGTGGTCGAGTCAGGGCCTTGCTGCGCTCATCGCCACCTCGTTCGGCGTTCTCCTGACGACCACCATGTCGGCCGCCGACCTCACGTCCTGGGGCTGGCGCATCCCGTTCGCCTTCGGGCTGCTGATCGGGCCCGTCGGCTATTACATCCGCAGCCACATGGAGGAGACGCCGGAGTTTCTCAATGCGGTCCCCGCACAGGCGCCGCTGCGCGAGCTCTTCGTGGGCCAATGGGACCGCCTCCTCCTGACCATCGGTGCGGTCGCCGCCTCGACCAGCTCACAATATCTGCTGGTCTATGTGCCGACCTACGCCATCCGCGAGCTCGGGTTGTCGCAGTCGGTCGGCTTCACCGCCGCGGTAGCAGCCGCCGCGCTGCAGATGGTGGTGGTCCCCTTCGTCGGCATGGGGGTCGACAAGGTCGGCCAGATCCCGATCATGATCGGCGCGTCGGCGATCTTTTTCCTGACGGCGTACCCGGTCTTTGGCATCGTTGCCGCCCACCCCTCCTTGGGCGTCCTCATCGCGGCCGTCTGCTGGATCAGTCTGCTGAAATCGTTCTTCAGCGGCGCGCTCCCGTCTCTCATGGCCAAGATCTTTCCCGTCACCACCCGGGTGAGCGGGATGTCCCTGAGCTACAATATCTCGGTGCCGATCTTCGGCGGCTTCGCGCCGTTCTTCGCCCAATCCCTGATTTCGCTGACCGGCAGCAAGCTCGCGCCCAGCTATTACATGATGGCCACCGCCATCTTGAGCCTCGCCGCCCTTGTCGAGCTGCACCGACGCTTTCGGGTGTGAACCGAATCAGGCGCTTTGCTAGCACCGGCAGCATGAATGCGATCCGGCCGGAAACATTAAGGAGGTAAGTTGATGCGCAGAGTGGTGCGGGATGGCCGGAGATATTCCAGGCGCGAGTTGCTCAAGGCCTCGGCCCTCGCGTCCGCCAGCACCATGTTCGCAGAACCGCTCAAGGCGGTGACGCCGGAACCGACTGCGGTGACGCCGGCCCTGATCGAGGCCGCCCGGAGGGAGGGCAAGGTTTCCTTCTACACTGCCCTCGAGCTTCCGACCTCGGAGCGGCTCGCCAAGGCCTTCGAGACCAGATACCCCGGGGTAGCCGTGCGTGTGGAGCGCTCGGGCGCCGAACGGATCTTTCAGCGCATCGGGCAGGAGCAGGGAAGCCGCGTCTATGCCGTCGATGTCGTGTGCAGCACCGACCCCGCGCATTTCATCGACTGGAAAAGCAAGGATTGGGTGGCCCCCTACGTGCCGGAAGATGTGGCAAAGCATTTCCCGGCCGAGCATATCGACCCGGACGGGATGCATTCGACGCTGTGCGCTTGGCTGGAGGTGATTGGCTACAATACGGACCTTGTTGCGCGCGCTGACGCGCCGAAAAGCTACGGCGACCTCCTCGATCCGAAGTGGCGCGGCAAGCTGGTGAAAGGCCATCCCAGCTACAGCGGCGCGATTCTCACGACGACGTTCCTGCTGGTGCGGGAGCTCGGTTGGCCGTACCTCGAGCAGCTGGCGCAACAGAAGGTGATGCAAATGCAATCGGCCGCCGACCCGCCGAAGAAGATAGCCGCGGGCGAACGCGCCGTGATGGCGGATGGCAACGACTACAGCCTGGTGCTCTTGAAGGACAAGGGTCAACCGGTCGAAGTCGTGCACCCGGCGGAAGGCTCACCCGTCATTCCGGTGCCGAGCGGGGTCTTTCGCAGCGCGCCCAATCCCAACGCGGCGCGCCTGTTCCAGAGCTTCCTGTTCAGCCTCGAGGCGCAGCAGCTGTTCGTCGACGCTTTCGCGCATGTTTCATTCCATGCGCTCGTCAAGGAAAGGCCGGGGCGCACATCGCTGTCGGGCGTGAAATTGCTGCGCGCCGATCCTCATGTGGTGCTCGCGCAGACCGAGGAGATCAAGGCGCGCTACAGCAAGATCTTTGGCGTATGAGGGCTCGCATGGCTGGGCTCCTGATGCACGGACTGCTTGCGGCGCTCCTGGTTGCGACGTTGCCGAGCGCCGCCGCCGGGCAGGACTTGCTGAAAGTCGCGATCGGGCAGCGCGGCGGATGGGAGCAGTCGGTATCCGAGCTCGGCCAGAACAAAGGCTTCTTCAAGCAGCACGGGCTCGTGCTCGATGTGCTCTACACCCAGGGCAGCGCGGAGACGCTGCAATCGGTCATCTCGAACAGCGTCGATATCGGGATTGGTCTTGGGACCCACGCAATCCTCGGCGCATTCGTAAAGGGCGCCCCGATCCGGGCCATCGGAAGCTCGTTCACGAGCGCGGACGAGCAATTCTATTACGTGGCGGCGGACTCTCCCATCCGCAGCATGCGAGAGGCCGACGGCAAAACCATTGCCATCTCCACCAACGGCTCGGCCTCCAACATGTTTGCACTCGCGCTCGGGAAGCATTTCGGGATCACGCTCAAGCCGCAGCCCGCCGGCGCCTATGCGGCAACGCTCACCCAGACGCTCACCCGGCAGGTGGACATCGGCTTTTCGGCCGCGCCGTTCAATCTCAACTACGTGGAGGAGGGAAAGATCCGCATCATCGCGCGCGGTAGCGATGTGCCCGAGCTGCGCGACATGACCAGCCGGCTGATCGTGGTGAATACTGCGGGCCTCGAGCGCCGCCGCGATACGCTCAGGCGGTTCATGCTGGGTTACCATGAGACCCTTGACTGGCTCTATTCCGATCCGGCGGCAATTACGGCCTACGCGGCGTGGTCCGGCCTGGCCGAAGCCATTGCCCGGCAAGCGCCGGAGTTCATGAGCAGGCGCAACATGGAGCCGACGCGCGTCTCCGGGCTGGACGGCATCATGGTGGACGCGGTGAAGTTCAAGTACATCGCGGCGCCCCTCACACAGGCTCAGCTCGCCGAGCTCTTTCAGGTGGATGCCGTGCGTTGAGCAAAGCCGACAAGATGACGATCGCCATAAACAATCTGGACGCGCCACTGGGGGCGGAGGTGCGCGGGATCGACCTCTCGCAAACCTTGGCGCCGGATGCGGTGGCGAGGATCGCGGATGCCTGGCGCAACCGGCTCGTCGTGGTGGCGCGCGGGCAGAGACTCTCCGACCCGCAGCTCCTTGCTTTCAGCCGGCATTTCGGAGAGCTCGATCCGCCCGGACCCAACCCGTACGGCGAGCCGTTCAACAAGACGCATCCGGAGATCAACGTGATCTCCAACGTGGTCGAGAACGGCAAGCCGATCGGCAATCTCGGAGATGGTGAGGCCGTCTGGCATGCCGACATGACCTATGTTGACGTGCCGCCCAAGGCCGCGATCCTCTACTCCCTCGAAGTGCAGCCCGGTGAAGGCAACACCTATTTCGCCGACATGTTTGCCGCCTATTCGACTTTGCCCGAAGATCTGAAACGACGCGCCGAGGGCAGGGTCGCGGTGCACGATGCCTCGCGCAACAGCGCAGGGCTCCTCCGCAAGGGATATAAGGAAGTGACGGATGTGCGCGAGACCGTTGGCGCCCGCCATCCGCTCGTGCGCACCGACCCGAACACCGGGCGCAAGGCGCTGTTCCTGGGGCGGCGCCCGAACAGCTACGTGATCGGCATGGAGGTGGAGAAGAGCGAAGCGCTGCTTGAGGTACTCTGGGCCCATGCCACCCAGCCGCGGTTTGCCATGTGCCACGAATGGCGCGTGGGCGACGTGCTGATGTGGAACAATCTCTCCGTCCTGCACCGGCGCGATGCATTCGATCCCGGGTCGCGGCGGATCATGCATCGCACCCAGATCAAGGGCGACGAGCGCATCGCGTGACAGTGCCATTTCTCGCGTGATGCACGCCCACGCCGCGCGGAGCGTGGGCCCCTGGATCCCGGCTCTCGTTCTTTCGGGCGAAGACGCCCGCACTCACTCGGCCGGGACACGAGATGCTGCGTGTCCCGGACGAGCGAGCCCGGCTCGCCGGGCGAGCGAAGATCCCGGACCCAGGGGCCACGCGATCTCACTTGCGGAGTGCCGCTTGAAAGCGGTTCGTGGTTGATTCCACTCCATGGACCGCCATATCTGACGGACGCCAAAGCTCATCCCATGAAGCGATCCTCCCTCTTTCATCCGGCCGTTTCCGCGTGGTTCGACGCGACCTTCAGCGCGCCCACCGACGCGCAGGTGCAGGCCTGGCCTGCGCTCAAGGCCGGCCATAACGTGCTGATCGCGGCCCCGACCGGGTCCGGCAAGACGCTCGCCGCCTTCCTGGCCGCCATCGACGGGTTGGTCCGACAGGGCCTGCGGAACAAGCTGCCGGATGAGACCCGCATCGTTTACGTATCGCCGCTCAAGGCGCTATCGAACGACATCGAAAAGAATCTGGCGGCGCCGCTCGCCGGCATCCGCGATCAGCTCGCCCGGCAGGGCTTGCCCGACGTGGAGATCCGCACCTGGGTGCGCACCGGCGATACGCCCGCAGGCGAACGCGAGCGCATGCGCCGGCGCCCGCCGCATATCGTCGTCACCACCCCGGAGTCGCTTTACATCCTGCTCGGCTCGCAATCCGGCCGCGCGATGCTCGCCACGACGCGCACCGTCATCGTGGACGAGATCCACGCGCTCGCGCCGAACAAGCGCGGGGCGCATCTCGCGCTGTCGCTCGAGCGCCTCGATGCGCTCTGCGGCAGACGATTGCTGCGGGTCGGCCTGTCCGCTACCCAGAAGCCGATCGAGGAAGTCGCGCGCTTTCTCGTCGGCGGGCGAACGGGATCGGCTGCAAGGTGCCGCATCATCGATGCCGGACATCGGCGCGCGCGCGATCTCGCGCTCGAGCTCCCGGATTCCCCCCTGGAAGCCGTCATGTCGGGGGATGTCTGGAAGGAGATCTATCAACGGCTGGTGCAGCTGATCGAGGCGCACCGCACCACGCTCATCTTCGTCAACACGCGCCGCATGGCCGAGCGCGCCGCGCGCGCGCTCTCGGAGATCCTCGGCGAGGCGCATGTCACTGCGCACCATGGCAGTCTGGCCAAGGAGCAGCGGCTTGCGGCCGAGCAGCGGCTCAAGCGCGGCGAGCTCAAGGCGCTGGTCGCGACTGCTTCGCTCGAGCTCGGCATCGACATCGGCGACGTCGATCTCGTCTGCCAGATCGGCTCGCCAAGGTCGATCGCGACATTCCTCCAGCGGGTCGGCCGCTCCGGCCATGCCGTGACCGGTACCCCGAAGGGACGGCTGTTCCCGCTCTCGCGCGACGAGCTCGTGGAATGCGCGGCGCTGCTCGACAGCACGCGGCGCGGCGAGCTCGATCGCGTGGTGATGCCGGTCGCTCCGCTCGATGTGCTCGCTCAGCAGATCGTGGCCGAGGTTGCCGCGCGGGAGTGGGACGAGGACGCCCTCTTCGATCTCGTCCGCCGCGCCTGGCCGTACCGGGCGCTGGCACGCGAAGATTTTTCCGCGGTGCTCAACATGCTCGCCGAGGGATTCACCACGCGGCGCGGGCGGCGCGGCGCGCTCATCCATTACGACGGCATCAA
>DASXIG010000006.1:0-6396 GCA_036498105.1 Xanthobacteraceae bacterium
CTCGGCGTGGTATCCGGTTTCCACAAGCCGGACGGGATTGTCGGCGACCTCGGCGGGGGCTCCTTGGAGCTGACGGAGGTGCACGGCCACAAGGTGAAGCCTGGGGTGACATTGCCCCTGGGCGGCCTGGCGCTCCAGGACATATCGTCGCGATCCATCAGGAAAGCGGAAAAAATCGTAAGGTCCGCGCTTGAGGATGCCCGCCTGCTCGAAGATGGCAAAGGACGCACCTTCTACGCCATCGGCGGCACGTGGCGATCGCTCGCGCGATTGCACATGTGGCAGACGGGTTATCCGCTCCACGTCATGCACGGCTACGTCATGCCGGCAAAGGAAGCATTCGATTTTTCCGCCCTCGTGCACCGGGTGGATCCCGAGACCCTCTCGCGCATCGAGGTCGTGACCGATGCGCGCCGGCCGCTGCTTGCCTATGCCGGGCTCGTGCTCGAAAACGTGGTGCGAATCGCGCGGCCGCGGCAGGTCGTCATCTCGGCGCTTGGCGTGCGCGAAGGCCTCCTGTACTCCATGCTCGATCGCGCAGAGCGCGAGCAGGATGGGCTGATCGCAGCCGCCAGGGAGCTCAACGTGCTGCGCTCGCGCTCACCTGCTCACGATGAGGAACTCTTCGCGTGGACGGACCGGTTCATGGCCTCCTCCGGGCTGGACGAGAGCGGCGAGGAGCGCCGTCTGCGCCATGCGGCGTGCCTGCTTGCCGACATCGGCTGGCGCGCGCACCCCGACTATCGCGGCGAGCAGTCGGTCAACATCATTGCCAACGCCGCCTTCGTGGCGGTCGATCATCCCGGTCGGACGTTCATCGCGCTTGCGGTTTTCTTTCGCCATGTCGGGCTTGTCGATGACGAGCTTTCGCCGCGGCTGCGCGAGCTTGTCTCGACGCGCTTGCTCGACCGCGCGCGCGTGCTCGGCGCCGCGCTGCGTGTGGCGTATATCGTCTCCGCTTCGGCGACCGGCGTGCTGCCGAAAGCGCCCATGGTGGTCGAGCACGGCCGGCTGGTGCTGCGGTTGGGCCCGAGCTGCGCGGCCCTCGCGGGCGAGCGCGTTTTCGTGCGGCTGCGCCAGCTCGCGCGGCTGATCGGCCGCGAGCCGGTCATGGAGACGGGGTGAGCCTGCATGTCCGGGCTGCAAGGAAAGCGGCACCATGATACCTACGCGCGAGGCGGGCGTTACGCCAGTCTGGCCCCGGCCCAGCGCATACCCCCTCGTGTATACCATTAAGAAAGCCAATTTTCGGATAATACCCGTCCTGTCGTTCACAGGCTCTATGGACACCGGCTCAATGGAACCCCTCACGGCAGCCCGCAGCATGCGCCCCTGGCAGCGCCCAAGCATTGCTTTCGAAATGCCGTTCAGTGAGAGCCGGTTCGTGAACGGCTGCGCCGGCGATGGGGGGTCAAATCCGGCAACCACCAACACCTTTACTCCGGTCGTCAAGATCGGGGCAGCCCAGGACGCGCTATTCATCACCTGCATCTCCGCATCATGACGGCTCAAAAGCCCGGATGAGCGGAGCGGCATCCGGGCCCTGCCTTTCGGCAAGCTCGGACTACGGGCGATGACAAATGGTCCCGAAGCGATCGGTCGCAGCAAGCCGGCGCTCATCAGGATCATTGTTGCGACATCGCTGATCGCCGCGTCGAGCACGACGGGTTTCGTTCTTGTTGAATTGCTCAGCCACTTCTTCGTTCCTTGGACGGAAGGCGCTTATTCGTCAAATAACCGCATCATGTTCTTCGAGGGCGGCGGAACGATATTTGAGAACCATGAAGACATATTCACGTATGTTCCGAACAGCGAGATCCGTCACGAAGCAGTATATTTTTCTGATGACGATTTCGTCGTAGAGTACGATTATCATTTTCATACCAATAATTATGGGCTGGTGCAGGAGGCGGGCCTTGCGCCGGCGCGCCCGTCGCTTTTGCTACTCGGCAATTCATTCACTGAAGGACAAGGCGCGGAGCCGTGGTTTTCGGAGTTGGCTACGCCGCGAAAAGATGTTGAATATCAGATGATCAATGGAGGCTTGATCGGAACCGGCTTTGAACAATGGAGCAAGCTTGCACGGTTCCTATCAGAACAGGGAATCAAGGTTGAAAAGGTGCTCATCCTGTTCATTTCCGGCGACTACACTCGTCGCGTATGGAATTTCTCACCGTCGATCCTCGACTGCCTGGCGATGCTCGCCGCCTGCCGCGGCGATGAAGGTTTCTACCGGCTTCCGCCGGCATCGGATCTCCCTCCATGGGTGACGAAAATCAGGGCGCTTCGAACCCAGACCGGGACCGCCACAAAGTATCCCTTTCAGGGGGGCGCGAGGAGTTGGCTCCCGGCGACCTTTCATGTGTATGATTATTGGCGGGCCAAATTCGAAAAATCTTCCGACATTGAGCTGGCTAAACAACGCTCAGACGCGGCAATCGGCACGATCATCAGGAGATACGGGGCGAGCAACGTGGTGTTCATGCACTTGCCTCAGAAGGACGAGCCGAACGGGCCGAGCCAGCAAGGAGTGGACGTCCGGCGAGCCATCCGCAACGCAGGGGGAAATCTGATCGATGGGTACACGCCCTGTCGCTTGACGGCGCTCGATTACCACGTCCACGACGGCCATCCCAACACGCAGGGCTACGGCAAGATTGCTCATTGTGTAAGCCGCGTCGTCCAGCAGATGGCGACCTCGGGCAGCGATCGATGACGTTCAGATAGTTTCGTCGGCCGGATGAGCGAAGCGACATCCGGGGCTTGCATGTCGCTTGCGCTCATGCGGGCTCCGGGCTACTCGAACCGGATCGGCGTTTGTTCGGATGATTGGGGCGGACCGGATGGATCGTTCGCTGGCACGCTTGATCGCCGCGCCGGACAATAACGTTGCGAGGCCGCCGGGTGTCGCGCTGCCGCGCGTCGCCGTCATCGTCACCTGTTTCAATTATGGTAGATTTGCCGCAGACGCGCTCGCTTCGGTCGCGGCGCAGACCTATTCCCTGTTCGAGTGCGTCGTGATCGACGATGCTTCCACCGACGACTCGGCACAGATCGTCGAGCAGTGGATCGCGGACAAGAAGGACGCCCGCTTCCGGCTCATCAGGAGCAAGGTGAATGAGGGGCAGCTCGCCGGCGTGGCCAAGGGGCTGGCCGTGAGCGAGGGAGAATTCGTCGCGATGCTCGACGCGGATGATTTCTGGTTCCCCGATTTTCTCCAGCGCCACGTCGAGGTCCATTTGAATTCCGCCGTCCTGACCTCGATGTCCTACTCCGATCAGATCCAGGTCGATCATGCGGGCACGCTCTTGTCGGGGACATGCCGCTGGCGGGAGTGGGCGAGAACCGGCGGTAACAAACCGTGGAAGCGCCTTCGCAAAGCGGTTGTTCCGCGTGTCAGCTCGAGCGACGGCGGGTGGGAGCCGTTGCGAACGGGCGAGGTCAGATACTTTCCGCCGGGTCTGACATGGCGTTCCGCAGGCATGTCGGCAATGGTGTTTCGCAGGGCGATGCTCGCATTGGCCGTACCCGCTCGCCACCCGGGGACGATCAGCATCGGCGCCGACGTGTATCTCAATATGATCTGCCACTATTTCACCGGGTCGTTCTGCCTCGAAGATGCGCTGGGCGCCTACCGCAGGCATGGGGGGAACTCGTTTGCCCGGATGCCGGTGGTCGGGACCATGGCGCTGTTTTCGCCATTCGGCATCGGCAGATGGGCGTTCGTGCATGACAATTACCGCCTGGTGCTGGGTCATTTGCTCGATCGCTTCGATGATTTTGCCAACATATTCACGCCAACGCGCGTTCGTCCTTTGATTCGCTGGCTGATGCGCGAATTTCTGCAAACGGGGGAGCCCTTCGACGATGCGCGCGTCTCGGCCGTGCTCGGCCGCGGCAGAGTCCGGCGCGACCGCATGCGGGCGCGCTTGCGCCGCCTGCGCCGACCTTTCCGGCGCCGCCATTAGACACGCTTTAATCAGCGGTTGGCGGACTCGATCCAGCGGAGAAAACGCGCGTTTGCTATGCCGCGTGTGAGCGCAAGATGGTATTCTTCTATGATCTTCCGGCTGTTCCAGCCGCCGGTGGGCCAGTTCTTGATCGCCTGGTCGAGCCGCGCCAGATCGATGGCGCGGCGCGCGAGCGGCGAGGTCGAGAACCCGGCGACCTCAGCCGCGAGCTGGTCGCGGCGGTTCTCCAGCTTCTCATACCAGTCCGCCGACTGCAGCCCCACGAGCCGGTTGGTGAGCACAAGCTCGGGAAGCTCCCCCCACATGGCTCTGCGGACGAGCGACCGATCGATGCCCTCGACGAGATATTGTTCGGGCGGGACCCCGAAGCAGTATTCGACCACGTCGATATCCGCGGTCGGGTCGCGCTCTTCGACCCCCGTGATCGCTTGCTGCGCAGCCCGCCAATCCCCGAGATAGTCGGTCAACATCAGCCCTACTGTTCGCTCACCCGGCCGCAGCCGATAAAGGAAGTCGTGGCCCTCGTCCGGGGCGCGCGCATCGACGCCCATCTCGGCGGCGAAGTCGGGGCGGATGGCGGCGTAATCGCGCCACGGCGCGATCTGCCGCCGGTGGCGGCGGCGATTGCCCCAGTCGCCGAGGCGCCGCGGCACCAGCGGCTCGATGACCAGCTTGCGGAATGCAACCCAGCGTGAATCTATCGACAGGCGATAGTACAGACGCCACTGGCGGTACACCGTGAGCAGCCGGCCGCGCATGAAGTGATCGGCCGTTTGGGACCAGCCAAACCAGCTTATGGTGTAATTGCCGTGCGCGCCGCCGAGCAGCACCCGTCGCCCTTGCGCGCGCGCGCGCCGCGGGATCGCCAGGATCCACCCGAGGTTGGTCACGTTGCGGACGGGGGATTCCATGGTGATGAAGAACCGTTCGAGGTCGGCGAAGTCGTCGCATTCGTCGTTGTACACGTACGTGACATCGATATTGCCGAGTACCGCACTGATCGCCTCGACGTAGGGGGTCTCGTCGGCATAGCGGCCGGCCGGAACGGGACCGGCGAATCCCTTGCGCGGCACCTGGGTGAAGGCCGCAAGCCGCTCGTTCCTCTCCGCGAGTGCACGGGATGCCAGCGCCGCGACCGACGAGGAATCGAGCCCGCCGCTGAGATAGCATCCGACCGGGTGCGCGCTGCGCAGCTGTCGCCGCACGGCGCGATCGAGACATTCGCGCAATCCCTCCGCGTAGGCCTCGGCCGAGGCAAGGCGAACCGGTTTGATATCAGCCGGTGACCAGTAGCGGTGCTCCGACATGGATCCATCGGCGCGCAGACGCGCCACATGCGCGGGGAGAAGACGGAAGATGTCTTGATATATTGTCGTTGCGTGGTTGGCGTGGTTGAGCACCAGGAAATCAGCGAGCTTCACCTCGTTGAGCTCGCGCGGCACGTCGGGCAACGCGAACAGGCCCTTCGGCATGGTGGCGAAGGCGAAAAACTGCTCGGCCTTGTGCCACATCACCACGTTGAGGCCGAGATGATCGCGGGCAAGCGTGAGGGTGCGATCGCGCGGATTCCAGATCGCAACCGCGAACGGGCCCCGCAGCATCGGCCAGATGCCGTCGCCGAGCTTTTCCCAGGCGGCGAGGACAACGCGCGAATCGGGCCACGCCAGAGCTTCCTGCGCCGCAACTCCAATGCGCGCGAGCACATCATCGCGGTTGTCGAGCCTCAGGTCGGCGGTGATTGCGGTACCGCCGGCGCTGCGCCACGGCTGGCGATCGAATCGATCCTCGGGCGTCATTCGCATCAGGACGTGGACGAGGCCGACGCTGCCTGCGGCCATCACCTCGGCCCGATCCGGCCCGTGCGCCCGCAGCGCATTCGCCATGCGTTCGAGATCGCGGCGCTGCACAGGCGCTCCGTCGAAGCGCAGGAGGCCGGCGATGCCGCTCATCGCGATACAGCCTCGGTATACCTCCCCCTGAAAGGGGGAGAACCTGCCCCGGACTTGATCGCAAATGGGCTGTCGTCCCGGCCAAGCGAGCCCGGCCTTGCCGGGCGAGCGCGAGCCGGGACCAAGTAAACGATGGCGTGCATGAACGCACGAATGCCTGTGGTTACTGGATTCCAGCTCTCGGTCGCCGGGTGAAGCCCGGCTCGCTGGGCCGGAATGACACGCACAGGTGTCGGTGTCATCTGCGCTCGCCGCCGAACTCGACCAGGCGCGTGAATCGTGCGGCCTCGGCGCCTCCCACGATGATCTCCTGGCCAAGCTCGATCCACGCGTGTGCCGCGAGCCGTTGGTCCGCATGCGCAACCCCGAGGCACATCCGACAGGGGACTCCGCGCCGCCGCAGCATGGCTTGTGCCGCGAGCGCGCGAGGAAGGCACACCGCCTTCATCCATCGTTTCTCGCCGATATAGTCCACC
>DASXIG010000007.1:0-7371 GCA_036498105.1 Xanthobacteraceae bacterium
AGGTCGGTCAGCCTTGGGCGGAAGCCACCGTCCGTGGTACGGCCGCTGGGCTCCGCCGGAAGGATCACGTCGAGCGGCGTGCGCCAGATGCTGGTCTGGCTGGCATAATCCGGCCCGGCGGCGACCAGGACGGCACCACCCTGGCGCACATAGCGCGCGATATTGTCGAAGTAGATGATCGGCAGCACACCTTGGCGCGCATAACGATCGAAGATGATGAGCTGAAAATCGTTGATCTTCTGCTGGAACAGCTCGCGGGTAGGAAAGGCAATCAGCGAGAGCTCATTGATCGGAGTGCCGTCCTGCTTCTCCGGCGGCCGCAGGATGGTAAAGTGAACGAGGTCGACGCTGGCATCCGACTTCAACAGGTTGCGCCAGGTGCGCTCGCCGGCATGCGGCTCACCTGAAACGAGCAGCACGCGCAGCTTGTCGCGCACCCCGTCGATGGAAACCACCGCCCGGTTGTTGATTTCGGTGAGCTCGTTCTCAAGGGGGGCGGCTTCGATCTCGATGATGTTGGGGCCGGCATGGGAAATTTGCACGTTGAGGTTGACGGCCGCGCCCACGCGCACATCCCGGTTCTCGATCGTCTCGCCGTCCCGACGCACGGTCACCCGCGCGGTGCCGCCTCCGCCGCCCTGATCTTCGATGCGAAATGAAATGGTCTGGGTCTGGCCGACGATCCCGAACCTTGGAGCGGCGGTCAGCACCACGCGGCGATCGCGCTCGTCCTTGTGGCCGGTAATCAGGGCGTGGACCGGACCGGTAAATCCGAGCGCGGCAGCGTCGCCCGGCACGTCGTGCACGCGCCCGTCCGTGACGAAAATGGCTCCTGCCACACGCTCCTGCGGGACATCGGAGAGCGCGGCGGACAGGGCTGCAAACAAGCGAGTGCCGTCGGTCTCGCCGTCGGCCTGGCCCGCTTCGACGAATCGCACTTCCAGCCCGGGCAACCGGGCGAGCCTTTCGGCAAGGGCCGCCCGCACTTCCTCGGTCTGCCTGGTCCGGTCGCCAAATTCCTGGCTTGGGCTTTTGTCGATGACTACGGCGGCAACCGAGCTCAGCGGCTCACGATCCTCGCGGGTGAAGGAGGGATTGGCGAGCGCAAGCACGAACAGCGCGAGCGCGATGGCACGCGCCACGGCGCCCCGGCTGCGTCCGAAGACAAGCAACAGCGCGATTGCGAATGCTACAGCGGCCGCCGTCCAGACCATGTAGACGGGGACGAGAGGAGAGAATGCGACGCCGAAATTCATGACGATTATTGGCCCAGCCGCTCCAGCAGCGCCGGAACGTGGACCTGATCGGCCTTGTAGTTGCCGGTGAGAGTGTACATGACGATGTTGACACCGGCACGGAAGGCGAGCTCGCGCTGGCGCGGCTCCGCCGATACCAGCGGCAACATCGCCTGCCCGTCCTGACGGACGGCCCAGGCGCCGGCAAGATCATTCGAGGTGATGAGAATTGAAGACACCCCGTCACCCGCACGGGCTGGCCGGCTCGCCGGTTCGTCGTCGTTGACGGCCGGCAGGGCCTCCACCCACAGTTGGCCGGAATTGAACCGGCCCGGGAATTCCTTGAGCAGGTAAAACGTCTTCGTCAGCACGTGCTCACGCGATACGGGCTCGAGTTCGGGGATATCGAGCGACGAGAGGATCGCCCGCAAGGCCTGCATCCCGGGTCCCTGGCTGGCACCACCGGGACTGACCGGCGCTTCGATGGCGTCGCGTGTATCAAACAGGACTGTGCCGCCCTGCTTCATGTACGCGTCGATATGCTCGAGCGCTTCCCGCGTCGGCTTTGCCGCGCTGGGAACGATGGGCCAATAGATCAGCGGGTAAAACGCAAGCTCGTCGCGACCGGGGTCAAGGGCGATCGGCTCGCCGGCCTCCAGCGCGGTACGCTGTGCCAAGAACAGCGTTAGGCCCTGCAACCCTGCCTTGCTCACCCTATCGACGTCGGCGTCCCCGGTAATAACGTACCCTAGGCGGGTCTCGAGCGTGGACTTGAGAGCCTGCTCATCGCTTGTCTGCGCAGACGCCGGCATCGCGGTGAGCAGGCAGCATGTGATCAGCGCCAGGATGACAGCAGGAGCGACAGCAGCGGCGGCTGGTGCACGCCGCCGCGTGAAGTGCCGGATTCCTCCCGCAAGCAGGAACACGATAATCGCGTCGAGGGCGGCGAGCGCGAGCGCAGTCACCAGAATCGGCCCGCGCAAGTCCTGCGGTTCGCTCACGCGATAGCTCTCACGCCGTGCGTGCAGGGCCGAACTGTCGAGCGGGTCGAGCCGATCCGCCGCGGTGAGCACATTCACGGCGAGCAATCCCTCGGGCGGTCCGTAGAAGCCGGGCGGGTGATCTAAACTGGCACGTCCGACAAAAGTCGCAGGCACTGATCGCGCGGTCGGGGGCGGCGCGCCAAAAACACCAAAGCCGTCGAGGATGCGGGTGGGCGGCAAAACCTCGCGGGTGCCGCGAGCACCTGGAGCATCTCCCGCCGTGGATGACGAGGCGAAGGAGACGATTCGCTTGAGCATTTCCACGAATGTGCCCGAGAGCGGCAGGTCTGACCAGCGGGTGTCGGCAGTCACGTGGAAAAGGACGATCAGGCCCTTGCCGCGCCGTTGAGCGGTTACGAGAGGAGTGCCGTCGGCAAGAGTGGCCCAGGTCCGCTCCGTCAGGGTCGCATCGGGCTCCGCCAAAACCTGGCGCGTAACCGAGACGTCGGTTGGAACGGCCATCCCGAAGAACGGGCCGTCGTGCGGGAAGGACGCGAGCGGCTGCGGCTGCTCCCAAGACAAGCTCCCGCCGAGAATGCGTCCGCCGCGACGAAGCTTGACCGGCACGAGATCGTCGTCTCCCGCAGCAAGCCGCGGCCCCGCGAACCGCACCAGGACACCCCCATCATCAACCCAGCGCGAGAGCTGGTCTCGCGCCTCCGCGACGTTTCCCACGTCGGCCAGGACCAGCATGGATAAATGCTGATCCAGGAACGCAGTCACGGCCTGGGCCGGCGAGCCCCGTTCCGCCAGCCTGACGTCGGCAAACGGCCCCAGCGCGCGCGATAGATAATATGTCGAGGCAAGGAGGGGCTGCGCCGTGTCGGAGCTCGCTCCGGTGACCACCCCGATTGAGCGCCGCCTCCAACGCTTGTCGAGCAGCGTTACGGCGCCTGCTGAATGCTCTCCGACGATTTCAAGCCGGGCGATGTCATTGCGGATCTCGACCGGAAGCGCGAGCTCGGCGGTCGTCTCGCGCTCTCCTTCCTTGAATGCGAAGTTTGCGTCCCCGAGCGGGAGCCCCTTCAGGTCGAGCGCGCGCACGGTGCCCGACTCCACCGCCCCGGATGCCCGCAACACCTTGGCCGTGAGCCCACCGGCACCATTGTCGGCGCTTGCAAGCGCCCGCGCGCCGGGCACCCCGCCTTCCACCACCGTGATCGGGCGCTCTTCTACCAGCCGTGCCAACCCAGCGACGAAGTCGCTGCCGCCAAAATCGACCCCGTCTGTCAACCAGATCAGCTCGACCTGCGGTGTGGAGCCCAGGAAGCGCTCGAGCGCCGGCAGGATATCCGCACGTTCGACAACGTGCGGCTTGGGCTTGATCTGCTTGAGCCGCACGCGTGCGGCAGCGGGGCTCTCCAATGAAATATCGCGCGTCGGCTCGGACATCGGGATGAGCGTAACAGCGCGGCGGTCAGTTTCAGCGCGCGCAATCAGATCCTCGATAGTTCGCACGCGCAGGTCCCAGCTCCCCGCCGCCGGAAAGCCGTCGTCGATGAGAAGAGCGAGCGGTGTTTGCGCGGTCGCGGTCGCGAGGGGTGGATTCCAGAGCGGTCCCGCTGCGAAAACAATCACCAGCCCGGCAAGGATCAGACGGAGCGCGGTGAGCCACCACGGTGTACGTCGCGGGGTCTCCTGCTTTGGCGTGATCTCGAACAGCAGTCGGGTTGGCGCAAACGTGATGCGCCGCGGCTGAGGCGGGATGAGGCGCAGCAACCACCAGAGAACCGGCAGCCCGAGCAGAGAAAGCAGTACCAGGGGCTCGGCGAACCCGAGCGAAGCCCACGGGATCATGCGGACCTCGCCGTGAGTCGAGCCGGCCGGCGTGCAGTCCCGATCATCGCATTCGCGGGAGGGGCGCCCAACCGGGCATGCAGCGCGAGCAGCAGGTCGGTCGCAGGCCGGTCGGTACGGTGAATCGTGAAGCTCCAGCCCAGCCGGCTTGTCTGTTCCCGGATCGCACTGCGGTGGCGGGCGACAAGCGACTCGTATTCGGACTTCCACGCCTCCGCTCGGCCGGCAGTGATGGAGCCGGCGCCTTCGGGTTCAATGAATTCCACCCGACCCGAGTAGGGAAATGTCTCCTCGGCAGGGTCGACGATCTGGACCATGTGACCATGCGCCCCATTGGCGGAAAGCCCGGAGATGGTGGCGCGCACTTCCGCAATCGGACTCCAGAAATCCGACAAGACCACGATCTCCGCCAGCGCAGACGGCGCAAACGACGACGGCAGACTCGTGCGCTCGCTCCGGTCGTGAATGACTGCATTTGCGAGCTTCTCCAGGACGTTTCGGCTGCCGGTCGGGCGCATGAGATTTGGCACCCCGACGCGCTCGCCTGCCTGCACCAGAATTTCCGCGAGCGCAAAGGTGACCACCAGCGCGCGATCGAGCTTGGGCTCCTGCGCCAGCGCCGAGGAGAACCGCATCGACGGCGAACGGTCGGGCCAGAGCCACACGGTGTGCGCGGCCTCCCACTCTCGTTCCCGTACGTAAAGATGGTCGTCGCGGGCAGAGCGGCGCCAATCGACCCGCCGCGCCGGCTCGCCGGAGAAGAATCGGCGGTACTGCCAGAAATTTTCCCCCGGCCCCGCTCGCCTGCGTCCGTGCAGGCCATGGATCACCGTTGCAGAGATGCGGCGAGCTTCGAGAATGAGCCGGGGCAAATCTTCCGCAAGCACGCGCGCTACACCGCTCGCCTGCTGCGTTGCCTTGATCTCCTGCTTCTGCCCGTCGCGATTGGCCGCCATCGCGCTAACCGAGACGTGTCCTGAGCTTGCCTATGACGGCTTCAACGCTTTCGCCGTCGGCACGCGCCGCAAAGGTCAGCGCCATGCGGTGCTTGAGAATGGGCTCGGCCATCTCGGTCACGTCATCGATGGAAGGCGAGAGTCGCCCATCACTGAGGGCGCGGGCACGGGCGGCAAGCATCAATGCCTGGCTGGCGCGTGGACTGGGCCCCCAAGAAATCAAATTGCCGACATCTCCGCCTTCAGGACCCGGCCTGGCGGAACGCACGAGCGTGAGAATCGCCTCCACTACCGATTCGCCGACGGGCAATCGTCGCACCAAACGCTGCGCCGCGACGAGCTCATCGGCGCTCATGGTCGGCTTGGGCCTGCTTTCTTCGGTACCGGTCGTGTCGAATACAATTCTGCGTTCCGCATCCCGATTCGGATAGTCCACGTCGATTTGCATCAAAAATCGATCGAGCTGCGCCTCAGGGAGCGGATAGGTGCCCTCCTGCTCGATGGGATTCTGCGTGGCAAGCACATGGAACGGCCGCGGCACGTCGTGCCGATTACCGGCCACAGTGACGTGCAGCTCCTGCATCGCCTGCAACAGCGCCGATTGAGTTCGCGGGCTCGCGCGATTGATCTCATCGGCCATCAGCAGCTGAGCGAAGATCGGCCCCGAGATGAAGCGGAAACTGCGCCGCCCGCCGCCGGGAGCTTCCTCGAGCACCTCGCTGCCGAGTATGTCAGATGGCATCAGATCGGGGGTGAACTGAATGCGACGCGCGTCGAGCCCAAGGACGATACCCAGGGTTTCAACCAGCTTGGTCTTGGCCAGGCCGGGAAGTCCGACCAGCAATGCGTGACCTCCGCACAGGATCGTGATCAATGCCTGCTCGACCACCCGCTCCTGGCCGAAAATGACCGCGCCCACGGCTGCCTTGGCGGCGGCGACCTGGGCCGCCGTTGCCTCGGCCTGGCGGACGATCAAGTCTTCGAGCTTTTCAAGGCTCTCGCCGGGCGCTGCCATCATTATAACTCCTGTATGTTCGGCCAATGCAGGCCGCACTCCGGCAATGTATGCCGGCTCGATACGGCACGGTGCAAAACTCAGGCCAGACTCCGCCATCGCAACGCAGCCGATGCCGCCCAAAGTGGGTAGAGAATACGGCATTTTCCATCGGGTGCGACCCTGCGCCCCCGCAGATCTCCTGCGTCCGTGCGGCAGGGGTGAGCGCGAAGAGCTATATTAGACTTAAACTTGCTTTTCGGAGCGATCCGGGCTTTTTCCACATGGATCAAGGCTGCGGGTGCACATGCTCCCCCCAACATCCGCACGCCCGCACAAGTTCCAGGAAACCGTGGCGAAGGCAGGGCAGTCCTGCCAATCCAGATCATGACGATGCCGACGCCCCGCACATCCGGTCTGGACGCGATTGCGGGCCAGGTGCGTGACAGCACACGCAAAGGACTGCCGCCGGTCCACCTCTGGAATCCGCCGTTCTGCGGCGATCTCGACATGCGCATCGCTGCGGACGGCACCTGGTTCTACCTGAAGTCGCCGATCGGACGGGCGTCTCTGGTGAAGCTGTTTGCGTCCATCCTGAAACGCGAAGCGGATAAGTATTTTCTCGTCACGCCGGTCGAGAAATGCGGTATCGTCGTAGAGGACGCGCCATTTCTCGCAGTCGAGCTCAGGGTAGAGCTGGAAGACTCCAGTCAGCTGCTGCACTTTCGTACCAATGTGGATGATTGGGTCACCGGTGGGCCGGAGCATCCGCTGCGTTTTGAGCTGCAAGGCGCAAGCGGCGGGCTCAAGCCCTACCTTCATGTGCGGCATGACCTCTGGGCGCTCGTCACGCGGGCCTTGTTCTATGATCTCGTTGAGCTTGGCGAAGAACGCGAGGTTGGCGGTGAGCTCATGTTCGGCGTCGTGTCCGCCGGACAGTTCTTCGCCATGGCTCGCGCCGACTCCATGAAGGATCTCGCGTAGATGGAAGCGACGCTGCAGGCCCGCAAAGCGTTCTCGTCGCGCGACTTCTTCGATCGCGCACACGCCCGCTTGAGCCTCGAAGTTCCGGCCGCGCTGAACGATCATGCGGCGGAAGCGAAGCGCGGCGATCTCGATGTCGATCCGCTGCTGTGGAAGCGGGCCGGCGTTGAGGCCACCCGGCCGGCAGCGGTCCTCATCCCGATTGTCGATCGGCCCGACCCGCAAGTTCTGCTCACGCTGCGCACGGAGCTTCCGAGCCATCCCGGCCAGATCGCTTTTCCCGGCGGCAAGATCGATCCGCAGGATCAATCGCCCGCCGACGCCGCACTGCGCGAAGCCGTTGAGGAGATCGGACTGTCGCG
>DASXIG010000008.1:0-1759 GCA_036498105.1 Xanthobacteraceae bacterium
GGGATCAGCCAGAACGGGCTTGTGCCGATCGCCGAGCCGAACACCGCGACGAGTATGCCGGTATAGATCGGGTGACGCACATAGGCGTAAGGACCGCTGGTGACGAGTTCCGGGCGCTCCTTCCGCGTCATCGGCATACCCCAGTTCCGTCCGAGATGGGCGCGCGCGTAAATGGCAAAGGCGATGCCCAGCGCGCAGAGCACGACGCCGCCGAGACCCAGGAGCGGGCTGATGCCGGCCGCATGGCCGCGGGCATCCTGCAAGGCATGACGGACGGTCGGGATACGCAGCGCCATAACGATGAGTGCGATGACGCCCAGGCGCAACCCGATTTCCCGGACCAGGAAGCGCGCGCCGATGGTTCTTTTCGCCCGCATCGCCATGACGGCCCAACAGGCAATGAAGACCAGCCACAGCGCAACAATGAGCCAGTTATAGATCGTCATCGCTTCTAAATGGTCGTCGCGGCGCGATTTGGCAGCGGCATGATCCCGCGTTCCGCTGTTCCACGATGACCTCCTGTGGTGCGTATCGGCACGCTGCCGGATCCAAGCCTGATGGCGACGCGTGCGCGAAGGGCGGCTGCGCATCGTTTGCCGGCGTTCGAGCCCGCGGCGATGCCGGTCAGCCTGCTCCATGCCGGCCAGGCTCTCGTCGCGCTGAAGGTCCGCAGCTTCGTCGATTTCGCCGCGCCGCGCCCGCGCAAATCGCTGGGCGGCAACGAGCGTCCCTAAGTCCGGATTGCGTCACCCGACATCGACGGCGATGTTGACTCAAAGTTGTATCCAGTGTTGCATTCCCGTCCCGGGGCGAAACCGTGGGGCTGGGAGGGGATCATGCAAGATACACTTCTGTCTGACATCGATGGGTCGATATACTGGTGGTACGTATTCTATTGCTTGAGCAATGCCATTCTCGTGATTGCGAGCCTGGTCGTGGTCGCTCTGCCGCTGCTCACGGCCGCAGGCATCGTCTCGCAAAGATGGGGGGTCGTATCCGCGGTCTTTGGTGCGGTGCTGGCCTATCTTGGTCTGACCGGGGTGTCGAGCAGCTTCATCACGGCGCGCAACAACCTGCAGATTGCAAAATATCGCTACTACTCCAACAAAAATCCTACTGACAAAGACCGTGAAACGTTGATCGCGACCTATGAGAAGGACAAGACGCTCGCATCCTATCTTCCATCGGCCCCGCCACGGCCCGAGAAATCCGACGCACCGGCGGCCGAGAAATCCAACGCGCCGGCGGCCGAGAAATAAGCGCCAAGCAAGCGACGCGCGCTGCGTCCTGCAAACATCACGACTCTCCTGCGTCGCGCCGCGCTCAGTCGGCCGGCCTGCGGTGGCTATTGGAACGTTCCTTCCCGGTCCCCATCTGTCGGCAAGGGACAGCCGGGCGGGCCACGTGGCTCAACCAGGAGAAACCGAGATGCCGAGCATGACAAAAATCGCGCTTGCCGCCGCAATCGTTCTCAGCGCCACGCTCACGGCGTCGGCCGCGACCGAGCATCGCCGCGCTCAAAATCATGCGCCGACCTATTACGCCGCTCCTCCGATCATCAGCGACGCGTGTCAGCCGGTCGGCCCGCCTTGCCGGACGCACCCCGATGGCTGGTGAGGGGCCGTAGCCCGCATCGGGCGACTGTCCTATCTTCGTCGCTCCTGCCATAGCCACCAGGATACCGGGAGCCAACCATGACACCGTCACGCTTCGCCGCCATCGGCGGCGCGGTCATTGCCGCGTTGCTCGTATCGCCGTC
>DASXIG010000009.1:0-3406 GCA_036498105.1 Xanthobacteraceae bacterium
CCCACTTGCGACAGAGATGCGGGCCGGTGCCGCAGTTGTGCTGACTCTGAAGTGGGACCAGCGGTTCGAATCCGCCTTCCTCCAGCAGAGAGTCACGAGCGAACCGTGGGCCGCGCGGCTGACCACGCTCGTCGTAGTAGATGCCAGTCTCACCGGATTCATTGATCGCGACGGAGCGGCGCGAGCAGGGACATGATCGCCGTTCCGATTGCCCACGGAAAGCATTTGGCGGCTCGGCGGACCCGCCGGTGTGATCAACACGTCGGCGCCCGAGAGCGTCGGGGATTGCGCGGGGCTTGGTCGGACCGAACTCGACGAGATGCGCGCTTTGACGCTTTGCGATATGGCGTCATGTCCATGCGCGGGTAACGCGCCCCGACGTCGGCTAGCGTCTGCTCGTTCCAATATTCGCTGCCCGGTGGCGGCCATCCGAAGAGGTCGCGTTCGCGCGGCGTCATTCGTTCCAAGGCGTCGACCATCTCGTGCCGGCCCGCGTGATTGGGCCAGCTCATCTTGCCCTGCCAGCGCCAGCCGCGCTCCTGGAAGTCGACCAGCATCACGAAGCGCGAGCGCTGAGGCGCGCCGAACTCGGAACCGCGATGGAGCACATCGGTCTTGTAGATAAGGAGGCTGCCCGCTGGCGCTTGCGCAGAAACCTCCTTGTCGAAGAATTCGCCCAAGGCGCGCTCGCGCGGCGTGAGCGGCAGATCCTTCGTGTATTTGAGGGGCACAAGCTTGGTTGGGCCGTCAACCGCAGTAACGTCCGACAACAGGATGAATGTCGTCATCTGCGTGTGCCGCTTGTCGAGGCGCGGCACGACCAGCGTGTGATTGCCGAAATCGCGATGGTGCGGCTGGTCGTAGTTGATCGCGCCGGAGTACTTGGCCCACAGCTCGACCTTGTAGATTTCGATGTCCTTCGCGCTGAGAAAGCGTTCGGCGGCATCGACCAGATCGGGATAGACCACGACGCGGTTGAGCGCCCAGCTCGGATAGGGAAAGAAGCTCAGGCCCGAGAACTGGCTGCGCGCGAATTTCGTATGCTTCGAAGGGTCGGCGAAATACTCTTCCGGCTGGGGATAGATTTCCCAGAGCGCGTCCCGTGCATCCTTGAGCATCGTAGGATCGAGAAATCCCTCGACCACCGTGAATCCCTGGTCCCAAACCTCTGCGAGATTTTTGTCGGCAACGCGCATGGTCACACCTCATACGGCAGGTGATCACGTTCCTCGAGGATCAATGTGCGGCTTTATTCTGCTCGAGGAGCTCGTTGACACGGGGATAGATCGCGTCAAGAGCCCGCGCGGCCGCCGCTTATGATCGGCCACAGATGGTCCGGATCGGGTTCTTCGCCGGCCGTCCGGTCTTGATCCGCTCCCGTGCGGCCGGCGAGAAACCGAGCGCCGCGCTCAACGATACTAAGAGCCGCGTGCTGTCGGTCAATTCCGTGCGCCAGGCGCGCCGCGCGGCCGGATCGTTGCACATTTGCATCAACCGATTGGCCTGGCGTTGGCGGTCGACATTGACGACCCGCGCGGCGAGCAGATCGCGGCTGATCCGGAGCAGCACACCCTCGGACGCGGCTTCGAGCGCCGATCGCCAGATGCCTCTTTGCCGGTTCAAGCCGGCCGCGCGAGGTGACGTCGGCAGTCGCATACTCCTCGGCGACGCGCACCGGTTCGCGGCGCAGCGAGATGAGCGTGCCGAGGCTTAGAATGCGCGCTTTCGCGTCTGCCGCGCGAGAATGCTGACGAGCATCGGATTGGCACCCAGCAATGAGTTGATGCCGGCGTGATGCTCCGTCGCACAGACGTTGAGACCCATCTCGTCGCAGAGGAGATACTCGTCGATCACCTCCTCAAAAAGGTCGGCCGCGATGCGCGGGTCGCACCACCGGTTTGGCAGGCTCGCGCGCACGGAGTCGGCGGCGTCGAGCACGGCCTGCGGCCGTGAGGATACGGCACCTCGCACATCCACCAGGCGTCCATAAAGCGCGTCTCCCAAGCGTTGGCTAGATAGCGCGCTGGTTACTCTGACTTGAACTCCGGCGTGGCTCAATGGCGGCTATCGGCGCCGAGCGGGCGATAGCCTCGCGAGCGACGATTGGCCGGAAGTAGCCCCCATCTCGGCGTTGCGTACATTTTTCATGAAAGGCAGCTTCGAATCCGCTCTTATCGCCGAATGGCAAAGCTCATGATGGAGCTGCACGGCCCTTTGCCGGTCATCGTGCGTGACACATGACGCGATCGCTCACGGCAAGCCAACGCGCCGAGGTGGCGGCGCTGCCGGAATGGATGCCGCCGCAACTCACCCGGCTGGTCGACGCGGCGCCGGAGGGCGACGAATGGCTGCACGAAATCAAGTTCGACGGCTACCGCATGCATGCGCGCCTCCGATCAAGGCACGGTTCGGCTGCTGACCCGCACCGGGCTCGACTGGACGCAGAAATACCCGGCGATCGCCGATGCCGTGTCGTCGCTCGGCGCGCGCCAGGCTTATCTCGACGGCGAGCTGTGCGGCGTCTTTCCCGACGGCATCACCTCCTTCAGCATGATCCAGGCCGCGTCGGATGCCGGCAACACGGCCGGGCTGGTGTATTTCGTTTTCGACCTTCTGCATCTCGACGGCCACGTCGTCGCCGCGCAGCCGCTGATCGAGCGCAAAGCGCGGCTGGCCGAATTGCTGTCGGGCGCCGCGCCGCCGCTGCATTACAGCGACTATCACCGCGGGCGGGGCCCAGCGTTCCACGAGCAGGCCTGCAAACTTCAGCTCGAGGGCATTCGTCTCGAAACGCGCCGACGCGCCATATGCGCCCGGGAACCGCGGCCTGTGGGTCAAGGTCAAATGCCTGCACCGCGAGGAGTTCGTGATTGTCGGCTGGACGGAGCCGGAAGGCTCGCGGCCGTGGCTCGGAGCGCTGCTGCTTGCCTACTACGATCCCGACGGGCGGCTCGTCTATGCCGGCCGCGTCGGCACCGGCATCAAGAGGGCGGAGCTTGAGCGGCTCTGGCGTCGCCTGCAGCCGCTGGCAACATCCAAAATGCCGCTGGACGTATCGCCGCCGCGCACCAGCCGTTTCGGATCACCCCTGGTCCTCAGCCGTGTGCATTGGGTGCGGCCCGAGCTGGTCGCCGAGGTGAAGTTCCTCACCTGGACCGACGACAATCTGCTGCGCCAGGTCGTCTATGAGGGATTGCGCGAGGACAAGCCAGCGGCCGAGGTTCGGCGCCCGGTACCGCACCCGAAACCTGTTGTGGAGGGGAGTCCGAGCCGCTCGACAAAGGCAGCTGGGTCGAAACCTAGGACGCGGCAGTGATGGGAGGAGGTCGTCCGCTGGGGGAAAACCGGCGGAGAGCAATTCGTCCGTTTCCGACGATCTGCGGAAGGTTTTTGGCCAGAACACGCG
>DASXIG010000010.1:0-10358 GCA_036498105.1 Xanthobacteraceae bacterium
GCCTTGCTGCCGACCAGCTGGGCGGTACTTCCCGATCCCTTGCCGGGACCGACATCCACGCTCAACCCGGCTTCGTCATAGAAGCCCCTGTCCTGCGCGATCATGAAGCCTGCATTGGGTCCCTGATAGAGCCAGTCGAGCCGCATGCTGACTTGCCGCCTCGCCTGTGCGCGGGCGGGACGTGCAAGCGGCACCGCCGCTGCCGTTGCGCCGCCGAGCCGACGCAGAAATTGTCGTCGGGATGGCGGCCTCGAACCCGCGGTTTCGCGCATGTGGCAAGGCTTCCACAGAAGCGAGGTACGGTCAACGCGGGTTACCCGTGTCACATTACTCGATGCGGATGCCGGCGCTCTTCACCACCTCGCCCCACTTGATCCTTTCGGCCCGCACGAACTGCGCAAAATCCTGTGGCCGCATGGGCAATGCCTCGCCGCCGACCTTCTGCAGCGCGGTGACCACTTCCGGCAGCGCAAAGATGCGGTTCACTTCGTCGGCGAGCCTGTCGATGATCGGCGGCGGCGTGCCGGCCGGAGCAAACAGGCCTTGCCAGCCGGTCGCCTCGAAGCCCGGCAGGGTCTCGCCGATCGCCGGAAGATCAGGCGCCGCTGCCACGCGATGCGGCGTGCTCACCCCGAGCGCGCGCACCTCCCCGGCGGAAGCCAGCGGCCAGATCGTCGTCATGCTGTCGATGGTGAGATCGATCTGCCCGCCGATCATGGCGGCCATCTCGTCGGTCGAGGCCCGGAATGGCACATGCGTCATGCTCACCGCGATCGCATGCATGAACATCACGGCGCAGAGATGCGACGACGTGCCGTTGCCGGAAGAGCCGTAATTGAGCTTGCCGTCGTTCGCCCTGCCGTAGGCAATGAGCTCGGCCACGCTCTTCACCGGCAGCGTATTGCGGACGACGAGCAGGTTAGGAAAACGAACGAGCGGCGAGATTGGCGCGAAATCCCGTTCGGTATCGTAGGAAAGCTTGCTGTAGAGCGCCGGGTTGATGGTATGCGTGCTCACCGTCCCGAGCGCGAGCGTGTAGCCATCGGCAGGCGCTTTCGCCACCATGCCGGTCCCGATGCTGCCGCCCGCGCCGCCCTTGTTTTCGATGACAACGGACACGCCGTATTTCGCCTGAAAATGCTGCGCAAAGACGCGCGCGACCAGGTCCGCCGACCCTCCGGCCAGGAAGGGGACTATGATCGTGACCGTACGTTGGGGCCAGGAATCCTGGGCGCGTGCGAGAAATGGCGGTGCCAGGATGCCCGCTGCCGTGGTCATGAGAAAGGCGCGTCGCTTCATCAGCATCCTTTCCGGGTAGCCCTGGAGCAGGTAGAGCATTTGCGACGGGTTGAGCTCCCAACGTCGTCAGTGCGCATGACCGACCTGAGCCACCAAGCATGTTAGCGCATATCCGGCTTCCGCCTGGCATCCAAAAAAGCAGCATAACGCAATGTTTCTCAGCAACTGCGGAATTCCCTGAGGCGCAATCTGCAATGTTCGTGCTCGCGCACCTGTCCGACCCGCACCTTGCGCCGTTGCCGCAACCGCGCTGGTCCGAGCTCATGGGAAAAAGGGCAACCGGATATGTCAACTGGCGGCGCACGCGCAGTCTGATCCACCGCAGCGACGTGCTCGCGCGCGTAGTGAGCGATCTGAAGGCGAGCGCGCCCGATCACATCGCGGTCACCGGCGATCTCGTCAATGTGTCGCTTGCCAACGAATACGCGCCGGCCCGCGCTTGGCTCGAATCTCTTGGCCCGGCACAGGACGTGACGCTGGTACCGGGAAATCACGACGTCTATGTGCGCGGCGTGCACCGGCATTCCCAATCGCATTGGGGCGATTACATGCGCGGCGATGCTGGCGGCGAGCCGGATTTTCCGTTCCTTCGGCGCCGCGGACCTTTGGCGCTGATCGGACTGTCGAGCGCGGTCCCAACGGCTCCCCTCATGGCAACCGGGCGGCTCGGCAGCACGCAGGTCGACAAGCTGGCCGAACTGCTGGAGCTGTGCCGTCGCGAAGGACGATTTCGCGTGGTGCTGGTCCACCATCCCCCGCAGAGCAGGCCGCGCGGCCATTTCAAACGGCTCATCGACGGAGCGAGATTTCGGGCCGCCTTATTGCGACATGGGGCCGAGCTCGTGTTGCACGGACATGATCACGTCCACTCGGTGACCTATCTGGAAGGGCCGCAGCGCCGGATTCCGGTGATCGGAGTTCCGTCGGCATCGCTAGTGCCGCGCGCAGAACATGGGCCGGCGGGATATCACCTTTATCACATCACGGGCTCGGCCGCTGCATGGCGGTGCCAACTCGCCATACGCGCACTCTCTGGGACTGGCGAGACCGTCAGCGAGATCAATCGCATCGTGCTTTATTGATTCGCGCCGAACATCAATGCCGCTGCGATCAAGGTGACAAACCCAAGAAACAGACCGAACAGAAATGCCTTGAATGCGCGCCCGCGCTTGCGGCGCCGGAGCAAGCGAAGCTCGGCATGAATGTCCCGGATCACCGGGAACGCGCCGTCCGCAAGCGCGCGCTCGCGCTCGATCATGCGTTGCGCTACGTATTTGGTCACCGTGTTGACCATCTCGACCACATTGCCGGTTTCCGCCAGCACCTTTCGGCCGTAGCGGGTATCCTGCAGCAGCCGATAGATGCGCTTGTCGCGTCCCATATCGACGTGCGCCACGGCGTCGATCCACAGGCGAGGCGTCTCGCCGCGGCTCAGCCCCCGATCGAACAAATCGATCTCGGCGGGAATCTGCTCGAACAGTGGGTCGAGCGCATCATTGAGAAGCTCGAGCCGGGCAATTTCGGCGTCGTGCAGATCGACCACCACGCTGGTGCGATCCGCCTGATCGACCCTGGCTTTGCGCAACGCCTCCCTGAGCTGCCCTGGAGGTTCGCTCGCTCTAGACTCAGCCAATGGCTTGCGCTGACGACGGCCCCACATGCCCTGCAACCTAACAGCCGATCGGGGCAAGGCAAGGGCATCGGCAAAAGCCCTGGGGAAGAAGGGAACAATCCAGCCCGACGCCCCGAAAGTGCCTTAGAGCAGGATGACTTTTCTTCGAACGTCATCCTGCTCTATGTGTTTGTTTGCGCATGTCCTTTCTCGCAAAAGTGGCTCCCACCCTCGGGTCAAGCCCAAGGGGCAGGCTTTTGCGGGACATGCTCTAAACACAGCGCCCGCCGTCGACTTCCAGCACGTTGCCGGTCAGGAACGAAGCCTCGTCGGACGCCAGGAACAGCGTCGCATTCGCCACGTCGTCCACGGTCGCGAATCGCCCCAGCGGAACCGTAGCCTTGAACTGCTCCCGCAGCTCCGGCGAATCGCCTCCCATGAAGGTCGGCAGCAACGGCGTGTCCGCCATTACCGGCGCGATCGCGCACACGCGAATGCCGTCGGGAGCGAGCTCGGCCGCCATGGATTTCGAGAGCAGGTTCACCGCCCCCTTCGATGCATTATACCAAGTAAGACCTGGGCGCGGCCGAATGCCGGCGGTCGAGCCGATATTGATGATCACTCCCGATCTCTTCTTGCGCATCAGCGGCACGACCGCGTGGGTGAACAGGAAGATCGACTTCACGTTCACCGCCATGAGGCGGTCGAACTCGTCCTCCTCCACTTCCAGCATCGGGCGGCGCTTGTGGCTCATGCCGGCATTGTTGACGAGAATATCTATGCCGCCGAACGCGTCCTGCGCCGCCTCGACCGCCGCGTTCACGTCGGGGCGCTGCGAGACGTCGCAGCGCATCGCAATGGCCCTGTTGCTCACGGCAGCGGCCGCCTCGCGCGCAGCCGGCTCGTTGATGTCGGCGATGGCAACGCGTGCACCTTCGCGTGCGAACAGCTCGGCGATGCGCCTGCCAAAACCGGACGCGCCGCCCGTGACCAGTGCGACTCTGTTCTCGAACCGCATGTTTTCTCTCCTCATGCCCGCGGCTTTATCCCATAGGCGCGCGCCCAGCCCAGGCCCTCTTCGGTGGTTGTACGCGGGCGGTATTCGCAGCCAACCCAGCCGGTGTAGCCGAGATGATCGAGTGCCGCGAAGATCTCCGGAAAGTTCACCTCGCCCTCATCGGGCTCGCGGCGCGACGGCACCGCCGCGACCTGCACGTGGCCAACGAGCGGAAGAAACTTTTCGAATCTCCTGATGAGATCGCCGCCGACGATCTGGGCATGATAGAAATCGAACTGGATGCGCACATTTGCCCGATCGACCTTGGTGATGATGTCGGCCGCATGCTCGACGCGGGTGAGGAAATAATCCGGCCGGTCGCGCGGATTGAGCGGCTCGAGGAGAACCGTGATGTTGCGCTCTCGCGCCGCATCGGCGGCCGCGATGAGGTTGCGGATGAAGGTGCGCTCCGCGGCGGGCCGTTGCTCCGGCGCCACCTTGCCGGCGAGACAGTGAACCTGGCAGCCGCCGATCGCGGTCACATAATCGAGCGTCTGCACAAACAGCGCCGCGAACTCCCGCTCCCGGCCCGGAACGGCCGCCCCGAACTCTCCTGGCGCCAGTTGTCCAGGGGGCGTATTGATGCCGAGCATGGTCAAGCCGTTCCGATCGAGCTCCGCCTTCACCGCGGAAGGCGGATGATCGTACGGGATCTGCAGCTCGACCGCGGCAAAGCCTGCTGCAGCCGCGGCCGCAAATCGTTCGAGCATCCCCCGTTCCGTAAAGAGGTAGGCGAGATTGGCAGCAAAGCGCGGCGTCACGATTTGTTTGTTCCCTGCAGCGCGGGAGCGTACAGGCTCGCCGAACAAGGTGTCCAGCCATTTCGGTGCCGACCTCTGACGGTCCCGAGGTGCAGCGCAATTCCTGCGCTTGATCAAGACTGTTCTTAGGACGAAGATGCGGCCAATTCCGGGTCACGTCCGAGCGACGCCCATACGGAGCGCGTAATCATGACCGCCCAGTTGGTGAACGAACCTCCCCGCCCGGCGCGCGACGATCCGCAACGCAATTTCCGTTTCTTCGACAACAGGCAGAAATATCTCCTGTTCGTGCACACCTGCAGCGAGAAATGGGTTGTTGCGAGCCGGGTCGCGCTTGAATTGGCCAACGTTCATCCGCGCCCGCCGGCGCTGCGCGTCTTCGATGCGGGCGTCGGCGACGGCACCGTGCTGTTGCGCCTGTTGCGCGCCATGCACGACCGGTTTCCGCACACGCCGTTCTACGTGGTCGGCAAGGAGATCAGCCTGGAGGACGTCCGGCTCGCCTTGCAGAAGATGTCCGATCGCTTCTTCGAGCACCCTGCAACGGTGCTGGTGTTCACCAACCTCGCGTACGCCGACGCGCCCTGGCTTGCGGTCAAATCGCTGTCGGCCGCATCGAGCCTGATCTGGCACGAAGTGCCGCTCGCCGGCGATTCTTCCTACCGCTTCGAGCAACAGATAACCGACCTCGTTCCCTTCCTGTCAAAGAACTGGAAGGCGGGCGTGAGCCCGAAGACCGGCAATCCTGTCTATGAGCGCCCGGTCGTGCTCGTGCTTTACCGCGAGGACCACAAATTCCTGCTCGATCCGATCATCCCGCGCCCCGGCGGCACGACGGCGAATTACGATCTCGTCATCGCCTCACAACCCTACCGGGCGCGCGCTCCGCTGGAGTTCAAGGCCAACCGCGTGATTGCTCCGCTCGCGAAAGCGATCGGCCCTGGCGGCCGGCTGATCGGCATCCACTCCCACGGCCACGACCCCGGGATGGAGATCATTCACAAGGTCTGGCCGGCCGACAACCCGTTCCTTCACGACCGCCATCAAATCCTGAAAGCCGTGAAGCAGGAGCTTGGGCCAGCCGGACGCAGTCTCAATTTCAACGCGTACGCGGATAATCGATCGATTTTCCGGTATGAGATGCACACCTTGCCGACCGAGATTTCGGAGCAGTCGATCGGCACCTCGACGCTGTTTGCCGCATGGAACGCGGCGACCTACGTGGCACAGGTCGAGGACGACCGCCTTGCGGAAGTGGTCACGGACGGACGCTATCTCGAACCGACGCGGGCCGTGCTGCGCGAGCACGGCGGATTGTGGTTCCTTGACGAATCGTACGTGATCTCGCGCCGCCGAAACTGACGTTCCTTATGCGGCGGCGATAGGAGGGGATATGGAAATGCGCGCGGGCAGGGGGGGATCCGCATGGCCCAGGTCCTCGACCACAACCGGACGCTCCCGCGGACGATCCGGCAATCGGTAAAGAACTCCCTTGTCTTCGATTTCAAGGCGGGGCGACGGATGAGTCTCGGGCAGCAATTGTTGCTCATCCGCCTGCCCACCGCCCTCGGCCGCGGCATCACGCTGCTTTTGGACCTCCGCGCTCAGATGGTCCACTCTGGCCTCCGCGTTGCGGAAATCGTCGAGCGAAATCTGGTCCGCGACGAACTTTTCCAGCAGGTATTCCTTCAGTTGCTCGAGTTCCTGCTCGATCGCATCGAGCCGCTCGAGATTGGGGCTTTTCAATTCAGCCAACAGAACCGGCAGGCGACGCATTTGCCGTTGGATCTCCTGGCCTTTGGTTTTCTTGCGGAGCGCCCGCACCCAGGCGGCAAGCGAGCCGAGAAATCCGAACAGCATGGAGCACAACAGGATCACATTGGTCGGATCGTCGAGCGGGCTCGACTGGGTGCCGTTGAGGAAGGCGATCGTTCCTGGATGCACTGGCAGAAGCTCGTCATTGTCAGTCGAGGGCGCGGAAAGCTGGCCCGCCTCCGGCAATGCGGTCGCGATCTTGGCCTTGGTCGCGAGCAGCAACCGAGTCAGCTCCCCGGCGACCTGGTTGGGAAGCGATGGCTGTGAGACCAGCAGCAAGTTGGAGGATATGGTCTGCACCTTCTCCGATGGCACCGCCGGCGAGCCGCCGTACGCGCCCACGCTGATCTCGGCTTCGTCATACACCGCAAAACGCTCGGCGATCGCCTTTGCTTCAGACAGGTCGAGGAAATCCGGTGGCTTTTTGGTCGATTTCCGGAAAATCTCGACGGCATCGGCGATTGCGCCGGCTCCTGTCGAGCCGACCGCCATCACAGCCGCCACCTGCTTGTGCTGCAAAGCGCCGGCAAGGTCTTTGAGTGCCAGCGGCAGGATATGCTTCTGATCGATCCCGTAAAACTCGAGAGCCACCTTGGCCATGGGATCGATGGCGCCATCCTTCGTCACAACACCGATCTTTTTGCCTTTCAGCTTGGCGACGCTGTCGATCGGCGAGGTCGCGGGAAGCAGCAGCCCCATATAGAGGTTCCTCAGGACAAAGATGGTTCGCCCCTCTGCCGCGGCCGGGTCGTCGCTACGGATCACCGCCGCGTCGGCTTTTTGCTCCTTCAGCGCCTGCGCACTGGCTTCGAGGGTCGCGGTCTCGACCAAAGACAGCTGTATGGTCGAGCGCTGCGCGGCAATTTCGTGTTTCAACGCGGCAAAGAATTTTTTTCCGCCGTCGTTCAGAGGAGCAGTTGCAATGCGGACGGTTTGGCCGGCAGAAAAATTCCAGGCATTGGTTCTCCAACCCAGGAGCGACCCGCCGCCCGCGAAAGCAACGATGGCGGAGGCGATCACCGCCGCCGGCACAAATTTGCTGCCCATTCGAACCCCTCTGGCATGCGCCGGTGCGCCGCAATCAACGCGCACCTTCGCAGGCTTCCCCTGCCCCGAACCGGACGTGCCTGCCTAGCGACTATGTCGCGCAATCGGGTGAAACTTGGGCCTAATTCGGTCAAAAACCCCGTCCGCGGCCATGATCAGGCAACTGTCTTCAGGGGCAGGCAAATGCCGCCTCGCCGCTGTTCCGGCAGCCGCTGATCCCCACGGGGGGAGAGATCGAGAGCGCCCGTGCGCCCGGCCTGCAATGGAGGTGGTTCTATGCGTCGCGTGATGGTTGACCGTAGGCACGCTTCCTGATGTGCTGTACGGCATCTGTCTGGCAGCGCCACATGACCGAATCCAACATGACTCTGAGCTGCGCTTCGGCTTCCTGCGTGCTCAGGCCGTCTCGTTGCAGCTGTTCGATTCGTTTTCGCTGGACGGCGACATCGAGTGTATCTGGCATGGCACTATCACTCACATCACGAACTTAGCTTCGCCTGAAGACGCCGCCACTGCACCCAACCGTCCGCAAAATGTGGTGGCCCAGCCATACCGGAGCATGCGTCGTCAGAGCAGCTTCGGCGTTCAGGTCAAAGGCGCCCCGCGCTCGCATAAAACGGCCGCCCGCGGGCGACGCCCTCACTCAATTGGAACCACTCTTTGGGAAGCTGATCAAGAGGTTATCTGTCGGGAACCGAACAAAAAGCGCGAAAAAATTGCAATCGAGGGCTGACGTCGAGCACACCTCAACCGCACTGAAACGTTGTGAGAGCGAATGCAGCGAGCAGTCATCCGGCAGGAGTCCTGGGTCGAGCTGGCAGCGCGTATCGGCTACGCGTCGAGAGGAGCGGTCTTCGCGCTGCTTGGGGTGTTTGCCGCTCTCGCAGCGATGGGCGCCCGGAGCCGCGCACCGGACAGCAAGGACGCCCTTCGCGCGCTGCTCAACGAGCCGTTTGGCAAGACGCTGCTTGCACTGACGGCCGCGGGTCTGCTTTGTTTCGCGGGCTGGCGATTGATGCAGGCGCTGCTGGATGCCGACCATCGTGGCACCAAGCCTACCTCGCTGATCCAGCGCCTGGTTCTGGCAGGATCAGCAGTCTTTTACGCGGGCTTCGCCTGGATAGCGATCGGCATGGTCTTCGGCTTTGATGGAGAAGGAAACACCGATCAGACGGCGCACGAGTGGACGGCTTGGCTGCTTGCCCAGCCGTTCGGCCGGTGGGCGGTGGGCGCAATGGGCCTCGCGATACTTGTGAGCGGCCTGGGTGTAGCCGTGCGAGGGCTGCGCGCCGACTTCGAGCGCAGGATCGAAGCTAAGGAGGAGACGCGGGAAATCGTAACCGCGCTTGGGATCGCCGGATTCCTGGCGCGCGGCTTCGTATTCGCGCTGATTGGAGTCTTCCTCCTGTTCGCCGCCATTCATGCGAGGTCGGGCGAAGCCAAGGGGTTTGCCGGGGCTCTGCGTATGATTCAGCATTACCCCTACGGTTCGATCCTACTTGGGATCACAGCGGCGGGTTTGATCGCTTTTGGCCTGTTCGAAATCGCCCAGGCAGCCTACCGGCGGATTACGCCGCCGCGGCCGGCGTAGCCGGCGTCCTCCACGCTACACGCGGCGATGCAGCTGATGCTCGGTCCACAGCAGAAGCGCATTGGCGAGCGCCGCGAATACGAACAGCACCAGCGCAACCGAAACCATCTCCTCGCCCTGAAGAAGCTGCATCGCATTGATGATCAACGAGCCCAAGCCATTTTTTGCGGCGAACATCTCGGCAAGGAGCACCCCGAGGAGCGTCAGGGTGAATCCGATCCGCAGGCCTGTGACCACCTCGGGGAGGGTTGCCGGGAAAAGCACAGTGAGAATGGTCTGCGCGTGGGACAGCTGAAGCGCCTGCGCGGATTTCCAATACACGCGCGGGATGTTGCGGATGGCGGCCATGGTCAGCAGCGCGACGGGCAGCACGCCGTGCATCGCCCCGAAGGTGGTGCGGCCCGCGACGCTGAGCCCGAAGATCAGCAGCACCACCGGATAAAGCGTGACCTTCGGTAAGGTGTAGAGGGAAATGAGAATAGGCTCGCCTACCGCTCCGGACAGGCGATGAACTCCCATCCACACGCCGATCGCGAGCCCGATGCCGTAGGATAGAAGCAGCGCGTAGAAGAAGCAGACCAGCGTTGCCCAGGCGTTCTCGGCAAAGCGCTCGGTCGGCACGAACTTAACGAGATAGGCGAGCGTCGGGACCGGACCGGGCAGCGCCGTCGCGCCGACCATCTGATGCAGCGCCTGCCATGCCAAGAGCACGATGATCAGGATGATCAGCGTGTCGACTGCGCGTTTGCTCGCGCTCATGCCTTGGCGATCCCGCGACGCTCCGCCCAGCGCTGGTCGAGCAGGTGCAGCACCATGTTGACGAGGGTCGCTACCACGATCAACAGCAGCATCAGCGCATACATCCGCCGATTGTTGAAATCCGTGTAGGCGTCGGAAATTACGCGCCCCAGCCCCGCAGGTGCAAGGATGAACTCGCTGGCGATGACGCCGATGAACGCGTAGCTGACTGCAAGCTTCACGCCGGTGAAGAGATGCGGCGCCGCCGCGGGTAGTTTCAGGAGCAGTGCCGTAGGCAGCTTCCCCATGCGGTGGACGCGCGCCACTTTGGCGAGCACATGCGGCACCCGGTCGAGCCCGTTCAGGGTGGCGATGATCATTGCCACGATCGCAGTCGCCACCCCCATCAGCACGATCGGCATGACCGAGAGGCCGAAG
>DASXIG010000011.1:0-4933 GCA_036498105.1 Xanthobacteraceae bacterium
TGTTGTGGCTCTGGCTCGCGCGGATTACCTCGCGGCTGACGGCGGTGGCCCTCGGCCTCATCATCGGCGGGGCGATCGGAAATGCAATCGACCGCTTGGCGTATGGGTGGGTTGTCGATTTCGTCTTGCTCCACATTGGCGAGTACGAATGGTACGTGTTCAATCTTGCCGATGCCGCAATTGTGTTAGGGGTAGTTGTGCTTCTGTACGAGGCGCTCCTGCTCCCGGATGCCGCAAAAGCGCCCTGATCCGTCGGCAAAGTCACGTCGGGGAGCGGCACATTCTGCCGTGATTTGAGGGGGATAGCCATGGGGAACCGATTCCCGAACAGGCAGCGCCGGGCTGCCTATGCCGGTTTATTGGCCGTTGTCCTCGCAATGACTGCTGGCCTGGGCAGTGCCGTCGCCCAGGACGACGATGACGAGGACGTGCCGCTCGATACCAAGATCTTGCGGAGGTTCATGAAGGAGATGGGTTTCAAGCGCAGCGAGGACGTGGGAATCGAGTACCGCGAGCGCGCCCCGCTGGTCGTGCCGCCGAGCCGCGATTTGCCGCCGCCGCAGGCCGAAGGGCCCGCTGCCCGAACGCCGGACTGGCCAAAAGACCCCGATGTTCAACGCCGCAAGGAGGCCACTGCGGCGGAAAAAGCCAAGCTCAGGCGCACGGCCGACACTGCTGCGGATGAGTCCCGGCCGTTGCGGCCGGACGAGCTGGAGAAGGGACGCGGCTCGGGCGGCACAGCGGTTGCCAGCCAGGGAAATACCCGTCCGACCGGCGAGGATGCGGCGCGCCCGCTGCCACCCTCCCAGATGGGGACGGGCAGCAAGGATTTTCTCGGCGCGTTCTTCTCGACCATCGGGCCCCAGAAACCAGAGAGTGCGCCATTCACGGGTGAGCCGCCGCGCACGAGCATGACCGCGCCGCCGCCGGGATATCAAACGCCTTCGTCCGCTCAGCCGTACGGCCTCTCACCGTCCCAAAAATTATTGCCGAAGGCATCCACGGTCGAATCGCGTATGGATGGATCGGCACACTAGCTAGTGCCCCTTTAGCTTCCGAAGTTCGTGCCAGAGAGTGCCGCAATGTATCACGAACTTCGGGGCGCTACTGTACCCGCGCGCTTAGGTCGCTTCGTCTCCTGTTGCTCAGCCCGTGTTTTCGCGCTAACGGCGAGGCGGGTGCGACTGGGGGGCGATTTCACGAGAGAGAATTCGTGCTCAATCGCATAGGTGCGCTTGCGGCCGCTGTGCTCATCGCGGCGGTCGTCGGTACCGGCCATGCTGAGGCTGGATCCGAAATCTCCCATTTCGTCCTGACCAACGGCCTCGACGTGGTCGTCATTCCGGATCATCGTGCTCCGGTCGTCACCCACATGCTATGGTACAAGGTCGGCTCGGCCGACGAGACGCCGGGAAAATCGGGACTCGCCCATTTCCTCGAACATCTCCTGTTCAAGGGTACGGCCAAGAACCCGGCCGGACGCTTCTCGCAGGTGGTCGCCACGATAGGTGGGCAGGAAAACGCGTTCACCTCCTCCGATTACACCGGCTACTTCCAGCGCGTCCCACGCGATCTGCTCAAAGGCATGATGGAGTTCGAGGCCGATCGCATGACCGGTCTGGTGCTCACGGATGAGGCCGTGCGCACTGAGCTCAGGGTGGTGTTGGAAGAGCAGAACATGCGCGTCGCCAACAATCCGGGTGCCCGGCTGGGCGAGCAGATGGAGGCAGCGCTTTTCCTCAATCATCCCTACGGCCGCCCGGTGATCGGCTGGCGCCATGAGATCGAGCGGCTCGACCGCGAAGACGCGCTTGCGTTCTACCGGCGGTTCTATTCTCCGAATAACGCCATTCTGGTCATCGCAGGCGACGTGACCGTCGATCAAGTCCGCACTCTCGTACAGGAGACCTATGCAAAGGTCCCCCGGGTCGCCGAGATCAAGCCTCGCCTGCGGCCGCAGGAGCCGGCGCAAGAGGCCGCGCGCACTGTGACCCTCGCCGATCCCCGCGTAGCCCAGCCGAGCGTCAGCCGTTATTACCTTGTGCCGTCGAGCACATCGGCCCGCCCCGGCGAGAGCGAAGCGCTCGAAGTCCTTGCCCACATTCTAGGCCGCGGATCGAACAGCCGGCTTTATCACACCCTGGTCTTCGAACGCGGCATCGCGGTGAGCGCAGGCGCGAGCTATGACGGCGCGGCCGTGGATGCAACGCGCTTCAGCGTTTATGCAACGCCGAAACCCGGCACCGATCTGCCGCAGATGGAAGCGGCTCTCGATGCGGTTCTCGCAGGCATCTCGGAAAATGGCGTGACCGAGGAGGAGCTCGAACGCTCGAAAAGCCGCATGATCGCCGATGCGATCTATGCCAACGATAGTCAACGCATGATGGCGCAGTGGTATGGCGCGGCGCTCGCCACCGGCGAAACCGTGGAACGGGTGCGCGCTTGGCCCGACCGCATCCGCGCCGTGACCGCAGGCGAGGTGCACGATGCGGCACGCCGCTGGCTCGACAAGCGTCGCTCGGTGACCGGCTATCTCGTCAAGGACGCTCGGGCCGAGGAGAAGCGCTCGTGAAAATTAGACAGTGCGTTCTGGGAATGGCGCTTGTCGGGGCGGCCATGCTTTTTTTCGGAGCCGTCCCCGCGCGCGCGGTGAACATTCAGCGGGTGGTCAGCCCCGGCGGGATCGAAGCTTGGCTGGTGCACAATTCGGCCCCGATGATTGCACTCGAATTCGCGATCCGAGGCAGCGCGGATCAGGATCCCGCCGACAAGTCGGGTGTAGCAGCCTTGGTCGCGAGCCTGCTCGACGAAGGTGCCGGCCCATACGATGCCATGGCTTTTCATGCCCGGCTCGAGCGCGGCGCAATCGAGATGAGCTTTCGCGCCGGACGGGATTACCTGCGCGGCAGCCTGCGCTGCCTCGGGGACAATCGCGATGAGGCATTCGAATATCTGCGCCTTTCGCTGACGCAGCCACATTTCGAGGCCGAGGCGGTGGAGCGTATGCGCGCCCAGATGATGTCGGGCCTGCGGCGCGAGGCCGTCAGCCCAACGGAGCTTGCGAGCCGCAACTGGTGGGCGACCGCCTTCCCCGGACATCCCTACGGGCGCCCGGTGGACGGCACGCTGGAAACCCTGCCGCGCATCACGGTCGATGATTTGCGCTCGTACAGCGCCCGCGTGCTGGCGCGCGACAATCTGAAGATTGCGGTGGTGGGCGACCTGGATGCGCAAGCTGCCGGGGCTCTGCTCGACCGCACTTTCGGCGGCCTCCCGGCCAAGGCCGAGCTCGCCGCGGTCAATCCCATAACCGCGCAGGGGCTGGGCCGCCGGATCGTGATCAAGCTGGATGTTCCCCAGGCGGCAGTGAATTTCGGCGCTCCCGGAATCAGCCGCAGCGATCCCGATTTCATGGCGGCCTACATCGTCAATCACATTCTCGGCGGAGGATCGTTCTCGTCGCGTCTCTATCGTGAAGTGCGGGAGAAACGCGGGCTGGCCTACGGTATCTCGGACAGTCTCGTCTGGCTCAACCAAACCGCCCTGATTATCGGCCATACAGCCACGCGCGCCGATGCGACCGGCAAGACCATCGAGATCATAGAGCAGGAGGCTCGGCGCCTCGCCGCAGAGGGACCGACCGAGGAGGAGCTTGCGAAAGCCAAGAGCTACCTCAAAGGCTCCTTCGCGCTTGCGCTCGACACCTCGAATGCAATCGCGAGCCAGCTCGTGCAGATGCAAGTGGACAATCTCGGCATCGACTACATCGAGCGTCGCTCCGCGCTGATCGACGCCGTCACCCTCGCGGATACCAAGCGCGTGGCAAAACGCCTGCTCGACAATGGTCTCCTCATCACCGTTGTTGGGCGGCCCGAGGGGCTTGCCTCCCACGAAGGCGGATAACGGAGCGCAGAAAGCTCCTCTGCATGCGCCTGCCGCTCTTCATCGCACTCGGGTTCATATCATGTGCAACCTCGACTGTGGCCGAGGAGCGTTCGACGCACGTGCCCATCGGCACCCTGCAGATGACGGGCCGGGGAACGGCACAGCCACCGGAGCCTGGCGCGCTTTCGTCCATCGAAGCCGCGCAAGGGAGGGCGCGCGCCATGCAAGTCCAGATCCCGATCGGGACGTTGCAGATGACCGGTCAAGCCCAGCCGGCGGAACGCTGAACGCGACCCCACGATCTCATGTGCAAACCATGCATTGCGTTGCTGATGCTGATTGGCGCGCTCGCGCCGCCAGCCGCGGCTGGCGCGCAAGAGCAACCCCAACCCCGAGAGCTAACTCGAGAGCAAGCCTATATGTTCGACGTCGCGGTCAACGTCAGCAACCTGGCGCCGGAGGTTCAGGCGATCGGGGTCAGTTGCAGCGTATGCGATGCGTACAGCTGCGACACGCGGGCGAGGAATGCGGTCGGAGGGGAAAACGCCCACTATTTCGCGGCTGGAGAAAGCCGCAGCTTCACCGGCAGGATTTCGATCGAGGTGAAGAAGCCCACCGTCTGGAAACCGCTCGGTTACATCTGCACGCTCAACATCAAGCTCCCCGCATTCGATGATTTTGTCCCGGTTGAGCTCAATGCGGATGCGCTCCCGCAGGCACAGCCTCAGCCCAATACGCCTTTCGTCCCCAAGCTGACGGGCAGGCTGCCGGCTCGCTGAACTCCGAAAAATGCGGGTCGCTAGTACGCAATCCCGCCCTATATATCGTGAGCATCCCGGACCACTCACCGGGCGCAACCATTTGGGTTTGACGGCCGCAACAGAACCGTATTCTTTGGACCCAATGAATATGGCGACCTCGCAGGAGCTTCCGGCAAGGCCCCTGGCCCTGGCCAATGTGCTGACGTTTGCGCGCATCGCGGCGGTGCCGGCGGTGGTCGCGTGCCTCTATTGGCAGGATATCTTGCAAGGTGGCGTATGGCTGCGCT
>DASXIG010000012.1:0-6526 GCA_036498105.1 Xanthobacteraceae bacterium
GTGGTCAGCCGCGGCTGGATCGGCGTGCAGATCCAGCCGGTCACCGCGGAGATCGCCGAGAACCTGGGCATGAAGACCAGCGAAGGTGCGCTGGTCGCCGAGCCGCAAGCGAGCAGCCCTGCCGCCAAGGCGGGTATCGAGTCCGGCGACGTGATCACCTCGGTCAACGGCCACGCGGTGAAGGATGCCCGCGACCTCGCGCGCCAGATCGGCGCCATGGCCCCGGGCGGCGAAGCCAAGCTTGGCGTCTGGCGCAAGGGCGAGGAGAAGAGCTTCTCGCTCACGCTCGGCGAGCTGCCTAACGAGCGCGATGCGCGCGCCGGTGCGCCGGACTCGCGCCCGAGCGGCAGCGACGTGCCGAAGCTCGGCCTGATGCTGGCTCCCGCCGGGCAGGTCGCCGGCAGCGGCTCCGAGGGAGTCGCGGTCACCGCCGTCGATCCCGACGGAATTGCGTCCGAGCACGGGTTGAAGACCGGCGACGTCATTCTCGATGTCGGCGGCAAGAAGGTTGCGAGCCCCGAGGACGTGCGCAACGCCATTGCCGATGCCCACAAGGACGGTAAGCGCACCGTGCTGATGCGGCTGAAGTCCGCCGACGCGACCAGGTTTGTCGCGGTCCCGCTCGGCCGCGCCTGAGCGAGACGTGAGAGGTCGCTCCGGATCGGCGCGCTGATCTCGAAAAGGCATCCAGGGGACAGGCGCCGGCCTGTCCCCACTTCCAGTCCCCTTTATCAGGAAGCTGCGCTGGTCCGAAGCGCGGGAACGGATCCTAAGATGCCGCGATTGAACCACATGCGTCAGGCCCTGGACATCGATCTGGTCTTTCCGATGAAGGACGAGGTTTCGGCGTCGCTGATGTACCTCAAGGCGGAATTGCTGTTTGAGGCGGGAGTCATAGACGGCGACGAGCTGAGCGCCGTCATCGAGCGCGCCGCCGCGATCCTCGATCAGCTTCCCAAGGAAGCAGCTTGAGTACCCTCCGTAGGGGCGAGGCATGCCTCGCCCTCTCCGACATGCGCGGCTGCAGATCGAGGGCGACGCATGCGTCGCCCCTACGGAATGTGCACTAGGGCCCTGCAGTCCGAGCGACGCAAATTGCCTCGCCCCCACGTCATTTTGAACTGATCCGGCGTTCAGTATCCGTAACGGTGGGAGATGGGGCCGATGTAGATTCCCAGACTGCCGAGTGGCGGCATTGCCATCGAACCGTCGGCATTCGTCAGGCTTTTAACCGCGCGGCCCTGTTCCCTCGCTTCGCGAACAATCTTGTTCATCTCGAAGCAGGTGAGCCATTCGATGTAGCTTGGCAAATACACCCTGGTCTGAATGCAGCCCTCGCGATCTGCAGGCTGAAAGCTCGACCAGTCCTTGATCAGCTGCTCTCGCGCCTTGTTCTCGGAGTCGAGGCAGATCTCCACCTCGTTCGCTCCGCCTGTCCCGCCTATGGCGAGATTGGTCATCACGCCGGCGGCCGCGCGGCAGGTTTCCTGGATGTTGAGCGTCGGAACCTGCGCTTGCGCAGGTTCTGGAAGAACCACCACAAAAGCCGCGAGAAGGGCTGCGCACGTGCAGGCAATTTGTCGTCGCAGGACCGCTGCTGCTGTCATAATTGAACTTATTTCCGAAAGGCGCGTTCGCCCATTATTAGTCGCGGGCCTTGACGGATTGGTTCAAGCTGGGCCTGAAGGGAAAGGATCAGCCAGAAAGCCCGGGCGCTCGTGGCCGCAGGCGCTACAGCCCTTTCGGTCGTTGCGCCGCATTGAGTGCTCTCAAAAGCTGTGCTGATATGGATTTCCGGCCCGCAGTGGGGCCAGTCGGAGGAAGCGCAGTGACAGGCCTGCGGGCGGGCTGCTGCAAGCGCGGGTTTCAACCCCGCCGCGATATTTTTCGAACTCATGCAATCGAGGGCAATCCATGACGGCTCGTGGCTTCACGCGGCGGGATACGCTCAGCATCGGTGCCGCGGCATTCGCATCGGCTCTAGGCTCCAGGGCAAGGGCCGAGGAAACCCCCGAGCGTCACGGCATCTCGGCGTTCGGCGATCTCAAGTACCCCGCCGACTTCAAGCATTTGGAGTACGTCAACCCGAAAGCTCCAAAGGGCGGCGTCTTTTCTCAGGTCGCGCCCACCCGGATTTTCAATCAGGGCCTGCTGACGTTCAATTCTCTCAACAGCTTCGTCCTCAAGGGCGACGCCGCCCAAGGCATGGAGTTCACCTTTGCGAGCCTGATGGCGCGCGCCGAGGATGAGCCCGATGCCATGTACGGCCTTGCCGCGCGCGCGGTGCAGATATCGCCGGACCGGCTCACGTATCACTTCCTGATGCGTCGCGGGACCACGTTCCACGACGGCAGCCCGCTTACGGCGCACGATGTGGTCTTTTCATTAAAGCTGCTCAAGGAAAAGGGTCACCCGATCATTCAGCACCTGCTGCATGATTTCGTGGGGGCACAGGCCCCCGACGATGCCACGGTCGTCGCGAGCCTCGGCACCGGCCATGCCCGCGACCTGCCGCTGTTCATCGCCTGGCTGCCGATCTTTTCGCGCCATTTCTACACCAAGCATCCATTCGAGGAGTCGTCGCTCGAGCCGCCGCTGGGCTCCGGCCCCTACAAGGTCGGCCGCCTCGAGGCGGGCCATTTCATCGAGTACGAGCGGGTGAAGGATTGGTGGGGCGCCGACTTGCCAACCATGCGCGGGCAGAACAACTTCGACCTCGTCCGGTACGAATATTACCGTGATCGCGACGCGGCATTCGAGGGGTTCACCAGCAAAGGCTATCTGTTCCGCGAGGAGCTGGTCTCTCGCGTCTGGGCAACGCGCTACGACTTTCCGGCGATCCGCGAAGGGCGCGTCAAGCGCGATGTCATTCCCGACCATACCGCGGACGCCGCGCAAGGCTGGTACTTCAACACGCGGCGGGAGAAATTCAAGGACAAGCGCGTGCGCGAGGCGTTCATTGACGCGTTCGATTTCGAATGGGTTAATGCGAGCATCATGTACGGGGCTTATCAAAGGACTCAGTCTTATTTCGAGAAATCCGACATGAAGGCGGTGGGCCCGCCGGGACCGGGTGAGCTTGCGCTCCTCGAACCGTTCCGGGGCAAGGTCCCGGACGAGGTTTTCGGCGAGCCTTTTGTGCCGCCGGTGTCCGATGGATCGGGGCAGGACCGCGCACTGCTGCGCAAGGCGAGCACGCTGTTGCAGGAAACCGGCTACCCCATCAAGGACGGCAAGCGCATGACGCCCCAGGGCGAAGGGTTCAGCGTCGAATTTCTAATCGACGACCCGGTTTCCATGCCGCACCACAACGCCTTCATCAAGAATCTCAACATCCTCGGCATCGATGCCAGCGTGCGCGTGGTTGACCCGGTGCAGTACCGAAAGCGCGTGGACGACTCCGATTTCGACATCGTGGTGCAGCGGTTCGGTTTTTCCGGCACCCCGGGAGATTCGCTGCGGACTTTCTTCACTTCCCGGGCGGCGACCATGAAGGGATCGCAGAACGTCGGCGGGATATCCGATCCGATCATCGACGCGCTGGTTGAAAAGGTGATCGCAGCCGACAACCGGCCTGCTTTGGTGTCCGCATGCAAGGCATTGGATCGGGTCATCCGGAGCGGGCGCTACTGGGTGCCGCATTGGTACAAGCCGTCCCATTGGCTCGCATACTGGAATGTATTCGGGCACCCGGAGGCACAGCCGCGCTACGGGCTTTCTATCCGCCAAACATGGTGGACGACCGGAGGATGATGCGGTCTTCCGGAGGACATTCCTTCTCTCCTCGTCGTGGCCGCCCTCTTCCATCCATTCTCCGTAAGGGCGACGCATCGCGTCGCCCTCGATCCGCAGCCTCGAATGTTGAGGCAGGGCGAGGCGGTGCCTCGCCCCTACGGATTCCGGCCTTGTGCGGTCCCGGTTCTGCAGAGCATCATGAGCAGCGCGGGACACTCGGGACGCCAGAGAGCGGTAGTGCAGGGTGGCAACGGGAGCGTCCGACGTGGATTATGGCAAAAAGTTCGTGATCGAGCCCGGCGCCAAGGTCCGGCTGTCGAAAGTCGATCCTTCCTATACCGGCAAGCATGAGAGCAAGGACAACGCGCTCCCTGAGTTCCAGGCCAATGTCGAGCGGATGGGAAAGCTGCAGTATCTCCTCTACGCGGACGGCCGCCAATCGCTTCTGGTGGTATTGCAGGGGCTCGATGCCGCGGGCAAAGACGGCGTCATCCGACGTGTCTTCAGCAACATGAACCCGCAAGGCACCTCCGTCTTTCCGTTCAAGCAACCGAGCAAGGAGGAGGCCGCGCACGATTTCCTCTGGCGGGTACACAAGCGCGCTCCGGCCAAGGGCGAAGCGGTTGTCTTCAATCGATCCCATTACGAGGATGTGCTGGTGGTGCGCGTGCATAAGCTGGTGCCGGAGTCCGTGTGGTCGAAACGCTACCAGGCGATAAACGACTTCGAGACAGTGCTCGCGCGCAACAGCACCACCATTGTGAAGTTCTTTCTCCACATCAGCCCCGAGGAGCAACTGCTGCGTTTCAAGCAGCGGCTCGACGATCCGTCCCGGCAGTGGAAGATCAGCGAAAGCGACTACTCCGAACGCGAGCTGTGGCCGCAATACATGAAAGCGTATGAGGACGCCTTGGCTGCGACCAGCACCAAGCGCGCTCCTTGGTACGTTATTCCGGCCAACCACAAATGGTTCCGTAACCTTGCGGTGTCGCAGATCATCGCAGATACGATGGATGGGATGGGCCTGCAGTTGCCGCCTACGCGCGTGGACATCGCGCAAATCCGCCGCAAGTATCATGCGGCGGAGCGCCAATCCAAGCATGGCGAGAAGGGCCGGAAGAAGGAAACGGAGAAGGTCAGATAACAAAGCGAATGTTGAGCATCATGGTCATGATCCGCCGGTGCTGCCTCGTGTCGCTGCTCGTGCTCGGGCTGGCGGCATGCTCGTCCGGTGGAGCACCTGTCCCGGAGGCGGAATACGCCGCGAAAATCGTGGGCGACTGGCAAGGCACGGTCGGAGACGAGAACGAAGCAATCTCGTTCAGCTCGGACGGGAAATTTGTTTCCCAGGTGCGGCAGCGTGGATTCATCAGCAACACCCTGGGTCAGGGTGTCACCGGGACCGTCCGCGGGACGTGGGTCATCGAGGGAAAGACCATAACACTGAAAATTGAGAGCGCCGAGAACGAGCGCGTCTTGAACAAGTCGACCACGAGCGCCATTGAGGCATTCAAGCCCAACGAGCTTGTCGTCAAAAGCGACGCCGGCGGCACATCGACATTCGTGCGAGTGCTCTAGCTTTCACAGCCTTTCCGCAGCGAGGAGCCCGCGATGAAACTGGCCGACGTTCGCGCCAACGCCTTTGCAATGCCGCTCACCAATCCGGCCTATCCCAGGGGGCCATATAAGTTTTACGGCCGGGAGTTCGTGGTGATCACCTACCGCACCGATCCGGACGCCCTGCATGCGGTGGTGCCGGAGCCGCTGGAAGTGATCGGCGACACCGTCAATTACGAGTTCATCCGCATGCCGGACTCGACCGGGTTCGGCGATTACACGGAAACCGGGCAGGTCATTCCGGTACGATTTCGTGCGGCCGATGGGGTCACCCAGGAGGGCGGCTATGTGCACGCGATGTATCTGGATGACAACTCGCCGATTGCCGGTGGGCGCGAGATTTGGGGCTTTCCGAAGAAGCTCGCCAGCCCGAAGATTTCGCACGAAAGCGAGACACTGGTCTGTACGCTGCATTATGGATCGGTGCTGTGCGTTTCAGCGACCATGGGTTACAAGCATCACGAGATCGAGGGCGAGCCTCTGCTCAAGAGCCTCGCGAAGCCGAACTTCATGCTCAAGATCATCCCGCACGTGGATTGCGGCCCCAGGGTCTGCGAGCTGGTGCGATACTATCTCGAGGACGTCACGCTGAAAGGCGCCTGGCGCGGGCCTGCGGCCCTGCAGTTTTTCGAGCACGCCCAATGCGACGTGGCGCGAATTCCCGTGCGTGAGGTGCTATCCGCTTCGCACTTCGTAACGGACCTGACCCTCGGCCTCGGCGAAGTCGTGTTTGATTACTTGAAGCAGGATTGACCCTTTCGAGGGTACATCAGAGAAGGAGACGATCGTGGCACGCTTCGATGGACGAGTAGCAATCATCACCGGATCCGCGAGCGGGATCGGCAAGGAAATTGCGCTGCGCCTCGCCGCCGAGGGCGGCATCCCGGTGATCGCGGATCTGGATCTCAAGGCGGCGGAAGCAACCGCCGCCGAGATCCGGGCGCGCAAAGCGGACACCTTTGCGGTCGCGATGAATGTGATCGACGAGGCGCAGGTCGAGAAAGGCGTTGCCGATACGGTCGCGAAATACGGAAAGATCGACATCCTCGTCAGCAATGCCGGGATCCAGATCGTGCGGCCGCTCGTGGATTTTCCCTTTGCAGACTGGAAGCGGCTGCTTGCCATTCATCTCGACGGGGCCTTTCTCACGACCAAGGCATGCCTGAAGCACATG
>DASXIG010000013.1:0-4586 GCA_036498105.1 Xanthobacteraceae bacterium
AACACGCTGTTTGCGGGCGTGCAGATGATTCTGCCGGGCGAAGTCGCTCCTGCGCATCGGCACGTCTCGTCGGCCATCCGCTTCGTGCTCGACGGCGAAGGCGCCTACACCGCGGTCGAGGGCGAGAAGGCCTACATGTCACCCGGCGATTTCGTCATCACCGCCAATTGGGCGCCGCACGATCACGGCAACACGTCGGACAAGCCGATGCTGTGGCTCGACGTGCTCGACTTTCCGCAGGTGAACTTTTTCGAGGCCTCGTTTGCGGAGCAGTTCGAGGGTGCGACCCAGCCGACGAGTCGGGGAAACGGAGACTCGCTCGCCTTCTTTGGATCCGGCGTGCTGCCGGACGGCGCGCCGGCACACATGAACCGCAGCCCGGTGATCAACTACACCTACACGCGCACGCGTCCGATCATCGAGCGCATGCTCAAGGCGGGCGAGATCGACAAGCGCCACGGGGCGCGGGTGCGCTATGCCAATCCCATCAACGGCGGGCCAGTGCTGCCCACCATGAGCGCCCATCTGGCGCTGTTCCCAAAAGGCTTCAAGGGCGAGAAATACCGCGCCACCGACGGCACGATCTTCGTCTGTGCCGAAGGCGGCGGCACGACCACGGTCGATGGCAAGGTGATGGAATGGGGCCCGAATGACGTCTTCGTGGTGCCGCCGTGGAAGGCATACGCCCACACCGCTGAAAAGGAATCGGTGCTGTTCTCGATCTCCGATCGCCCGTCGCAGGAGGCACTTGGCATCTGGCGCGAGGACGCGAGCCTGCATTAAATTGTGGGGTGGGTTAAGGCGTGCGCCGTAACCCACCATGGTGGGTTACGCTCGCGGCGCAAGAGCGCCGCTCCCTAACCCACCCTACGCAGCTACGCGAACCGTACCGCATAGACCGGCGGCAGGGTGTGGCAGACGCAGGCCCAGCTGTCGCCCGCGTCCTCGCTCACCCAGAGCCCGCCGGTCGTGGAGCCGAATGCGAGGCGCTCGCCCGCTTCATCGAGCGCCAGCGCGTGGCGGTAGACGATATCGTACGCATGCGACTGCGGCAGCCCTTTCGTCAGCACGTCGAAGCTCCTGCCGCCGTCGCGGGTGCGCGTGACCACGAGCTTGCCCTCGCGCGGGATGCGCTTCTCGTCCTTGATCTCGGGAATGAACCAGGCCGTGTCGGGCTCGCGCGGGTGCACCACGACGGCGAATCCGAACGCGGACGGCTCCACGCCGGTGATCTCGGTGAAGGTCTTGCCCTCGTCAGAGGAGACGAAAATTCCATTGTGGTGCTGCACCCACATGCGCGCCGGCGCCGTGGGACACTGCACGAGGCAGTGGACGTCCTGCGCGATTGGATCATGAGCTTGTTCCGGAGGCGCGTATTCCGCCCGCATGCCTTCTCCACGGAGCGTCCAGCTTGCGCCGCTGTCCTCGGTGAACCAGACGCCGCCGGTCGAGACCGCAACCCATACGCGTTTTGAATCCCTCGGATCCACGCAGATGGAATGGATGCCCGGCAAATCGGCGCCGCCTCCCATCCACTGCCTGCGCTTGGGATCGTCCCATAACGAACGCACCATGTCCCAACTCTTCCCGTGGTTGATGGAGCGAAAGAGCCCGCCAGGCAGTGTCCCGCACCAGATGGTCCCGGGCTCGTCCGGGCCGCCGGCAGCGAGCGACCAGACCCGTGCGGTGCTCCAGTTGAGCGGCCGGCCCCACATATCGTTCTCCTCGTAGCCCTCCGGCTTGGGCGGATAGACGGGGGCGGCAATCTCCTCCCAACCGTTTCCCGTGGAGCGGTGGAGCTTGACCCCGAAATGACCATGGTCGAGCGCGGCATAATTGAACCCGTCGCGCCGGTCGGTCAGCGTAAGCGTGACATTGTCACCGAGGAAATCGACCTGTTCGATCTCCCAGATCCCGCCGCTTCGCGCAACCGTGAACAGTCCCTTGCGGGTCGAAACCAGAAGCTTGTCGCTCATCATCATCCCCCTGAAAGAGCCTGGAAAACATAGACGGTGCTTGTCTCGCCGACGGCGTCGGCAAGTCGCGTGCGGTCGCGGATCATGGTGCCATCGACGAACACGGTGATATGCTTGCGCAGCGCCGACTGGTCATCGAGCACGTAACCGCGCGCCTCCGGATTGTCGGCGAAAACATGAGCCAGAACTTCCCCCACGGTGCGTCCGGCTGCCTGCGTTTCCGGGCAGATCACGTGGCGCTGGATGTTGGGCGTGAACACCACCCTGGCCATTCCTGTACTCCGTTTCGTATCGCGACCATGTGTAGGGCGGGTTTTAAACCCGCCCCTACGGCGGCAAGCCTGGGACTGACAGCAACGCCATGTGTCAGCAGGATGGCAGTCCGCGATGTGATCGAGGTCACGTTCGCACGCATGGCGGCATGCTAGGTTTGCTGCCGTGTCCTATGCGACGAAAAGGGGCGACAAAATGGAGCGGCAGCCCGGTGATGGCGTCTCGCAATCAGCTCGCGAGCTCGATAATGCTGATACGGATTTCCGCACCCATGGGCCGGCCGCTCCCGCCACAACCGCCGCAGTTCCACAACGCCGGAATTTCGGCAACATGCTCGCAGCGGAAGGCTCGCGCGCGGGTTCCCTCGCCGCCAGCCTCTGCTTTCTTCTGATCGAGATATCGCACTTGTAGCCCGGATCGAGCGCAGCGAAATCCGGGGATGCCGTTCCCGGATCGCGCAGGCGCGATCCAGGCTACGCGGCGATCAGCGGTAGATCACGCGCGGCGAGCCGGGTCGGCCGTAACTCGAGCCGTAGGTCGGCGCATAAGCCGGCGCGTAGCTCGGCGTGTCGTAGAACATCGGCTGGAAGGGCGAAGAGCTGCGCGAAGCTCGCGCGACCTTGCGCGTGCCGGACGACGAGGCCGCCACCTGCTCCTCCTTGCGTTCCTGCGTGGGCTCGATGGTGCCGCGCTCGCGCTTGATCGCCGCAAGCGTGCGGCTGTCGAGATTATAGACGTCGCGGCGCATCTGCAGCTTGCCCGAATTGTCGACGAAGGCGGTCTGATAAGTGAGGTGGACCCAGATCTGCGCCTGCTGGAGCTGGATGTCCTGCTCGTTGTGCCCGAACATTCCCTTGATCCGCTCCGCCGTCCAGTGCTCGCCGGGGCGCGCGATGTTGAGCAGGACCTCCGCATATTTGGCGGGATCCTGCACCCGCATGCAGCCGTGGCTGTAGGCGCGCACCTGGTCCGCAAACATGTGTTTGTCCGGCGTGTCGTGCTGATAGACGAGAAAGCGGTTGGGAAAGCTGAACCGGATGCGCCCGAGCGCATTGTTGTCGCCCGGCGGCATCGTGATCTCGACGTCGCCGCCGTGATAGCTCACGTGCAGGCCCATGCGGGAGAGGACGGTGGGATCCTGCGCCAGCGCCGGCAGGTATTCGTTGTGCACGATCGATGGCGGCACGTGCCAGGTCGGATTGACCGTGAGGTATTTCATGGTCTCGCTCAGGAGCGGCGTCGGCATGCTGGGCTTGCCGATCACGACCCGCGTGCTCCACACCTGCGCACCGTTGTGCATCACCTTGAGCATGAAGTCAGGCTGGTTGACGACCACGTGCGCAGTGCCGAGGTCGCGCGGGTACCAACGCCAGCGCTCCATGTTCGCGATCACGGTCTCGATCTGCCGCGCGCCGTCCCCCTTCGCCGCGCCGGGGCTGGCGCGCAGCTCCGCCAGTGCCCCCTTGAGCTTCCGATAAGGCTCGTGCTGCGGGCTGAAGGCGTCGAGCGCCCTTCCGGCATCGGCGGCTTCCGCGATGCTGCGCAGGATCTCCGAGGGATCGGGCGGCGCTTGCGGCAGCTCGATGTTGCGGCTCACGCGGGTATACGGGAAGCGGCCCGCCTGCACGTGCCTCGCATAGGTCAGCACCGTCTGGGTGAGCTTGAGCTCCGCCTCGGCCAATGCGTCGGGAGAGAGCCCGATAAAAACCGGCGTCTTGTATTCGCTCGTTTCGAGCCCGTCGGCATCGGCGTTCCTGAGCCGCGCGACGGCGGATCGGGCGCGCGCATTCTCGATACCCTGATCGAGCCAAAGCGGCATGAGATTGCGATTCTGATAAAACGCCTCCGCGGCGGCGCGCTCCTTCTTGTTGGTGAAAATCTTGTCCCCCTTCGTCGCGAAGAGATCGCGTATCTTCTCGGCGATGGCGCGATCCGCAGGTGAGAGCGAGGCGAGAGGATCAGGCGCAATAGTCTGCTCCGTGGCTGCCGGATCGGGAGTGCCGCCAGGTGCGGCCGCTGGCGCGTCCGTCGGTGCCGCGGCAGGCGAGGGCACGGCCGCAGGGGCCGGCGCTGATGCCGGCTCCGCGGGGCTGGCGGCCGCGTGGACCGCGGCCACTCTGGTCGCGCTCGCGCCGCCAATGACGTCGAGGTCGCGCGCGACGCCGGCGAACGGGGCGGCAAGTATCAGAGCGAGCGCCGTGCTCGCCAGGAAGCGGTGATAACGTGGGCCACGCATAGGACAGTCTCCCCAAAATTAGGGTCTGCGGCTTGCGCGGACAATCCCGGCCGCGCCTGCGACGCAGCGCGCTGGAGGGTTTAGAAACCGCTGAATGCGAG
>DASXIG010000014.1:0-13766 GCA_036498105.1 Xanthobacteraceae bacterium
AGTGACAGGCCACTGAACGAGAGCGGCAGCTTACCAGCCTCGATCTTTGATAGATCAAGCAGATCATCCATCAGCGACAGCAAATGCCTGCCGGAGGCGTGTATGTCCTTGACGTACTCCCGATAGCGCTCGTTATCGATAGAACCGAACTGCTCAGTCATCATGACTTCGGAAAATCCGATTATGGAATTGAGGGGAGTGCGGATTTCGTGGCTCATTCTCGTGAGAAAATCCGATTTGGCCGAGGATGCGCTCTCCGCGAGCTGCCTGGCCTCAATGAGTTCCTGCTCGCGCTCTCTCCAGCGATCTTGTGCTCCCAAGGTGACAAGGGCGTGAGCGGCGTCACCTTCCCAATCGACGTCGATCAACTCGCCTTTGATGGCAGCGTTGTCAGCGTAATCCAGCTGTAGCGTGACAAAATGGCGCTCTCCGGCCGTCGCGACCGCGATGGGTTCAATAAAGATGTGGTCGAGCCCGCCGGCCGCGATCAGGGACTCGAGATTCGTATGACCGGACCACTGCAAAAACGTGGGATTCGCATAGAGCGGCTGAGTGAAACGGTAGATCAGGATACCGGCTGGAACTCGGTCGAGTATCTGCCGCACGTCAGGAGCGGTCTCACGGGGGCGATCCTCCTCAAGAGGATGCTCGGGCTTTCTGGAGCTGGCATTTCGCGGGTGGTGCTCGATGCCGATGGCAGCCAAGCCTTGCGTGAGCTTGCGTGAAAGTTCCCGGAAGGCCATGTGCTCGACAGCGCTTAACGCGGGCGATGGGAGCTCGTTCGTGACGGACGGAAAGGGCACCACATTCTGTGCCGTACCTTCGATTGCAGACGCTGAAGGTTCGTCAAATTCAAGGCTGGACGCCGGCTCGGACCCCACGATCCAGGCCGGGCGAGCGGTTGCCAAGCCAGCGAGCCGGGCGATATCGCGGCACACCCCGAACCCACGATAGCCGCGGAAGCTCCGGTCGCGATCAAATACCGGCAGACCGGACAACTCGATCGTGATTCGATCCTTTCGTTCACCGATTGGCCAGAAAACGCTAATGCCGCTCCACGTCTCCTGCGTGGCGAACGCTCGCATGATCTCTCCTTCCGGATCGATCGCGAACTCTCTCACGATTTCGGTCCAAGGTCGGGCCGTCACGGCCGATTTACTGGCTCCCAGCACGGCAATGAATTCGTCCGAGTTGAGCGTGAAGCGGCCGTGTTCATCCAAATGCCAGACGAAGCGCAGCGGGTGCTGTCGCCCACCGGGACGGTTTCTCTGGGATGCGGGCTCGACCGTTGAGCCGGGAAAACATGAGCTGTTGGGCTCCAACACCTGTTGGTACGCGCCGATTGCACGCTGTGCTTGCATGGCATTGAAATCCTTTTGTTCCTCGCGAGGAGCAAAGTTCACAATCAGCACGATGCACGCTTCCGTGCCGAGTCGAAGCATGGAAATTCGGCGGCCGCGAATCCTACCAAAGGCTTGGCCGCCTGAAAGGGCAGCCGCCGCCAGCGTCTGCGCACCAAGACCGGCCAGGGACGTGGCTCCATCCAGATGCCCGTGGGCGCCCTGGGTGGCGCACAGGAGTTGCCCGGTGGCAGAAAAGGCAGCCACTGGCTCATCACACCCGGCAAGCAGCCGATGGGCTCGTTCGCTGAGGGTCAATCCGGGCGCAATGGGCTCCCGTGCGGCGACAAGGATGCCGCACGTTCCATTCCCCAGCATGATCTGCGAGCAGAGGCAACTTAGCCCCCGCTCGTCTTCCCCAAGTCGGCGCACCCGCTCGAGGCGCGGCGGTGCATCCGCTTTCAGGCTGGCAGCCAGCTTCGACATCTCGGCTACAACCGGATCGGCAGCGTCAAATTGGCGGGCACTTATGGCGGCTGAGCTTGAAGCTCCCAACACGGCGGCGCCGAGCGGATTGGCCCAAAGGACCCGCCGTGCATCCTCGCTCCACAGCCAAACCGGCATTGGACTGGTGGCCAGCGGCGCAAGCTGCGCGTGCCCTAAATTGGAGAGTTCAAAGCCCGGACCGTCCATTGCGCGGTCGCCCCCTCCCGTCGGCGCAAGCACCGAGTTTACCAGCAATACACCTTGACCTCTAATGCGGGCGTCTCCCGCCGTCCACGTTGCGGACCCACGCGCCCCCCGAAACGAGCGATAAACGTTAATTCATTGGCTCCGCCGGTAAGGCCGTATTCGAGCCAAGCTCAACTCGGCAAGCGCGAATTCGCGGATTTCGACAATTTTTCATCGAGCGGTCTAGATGCATGCAAACTGCTAGCGTAACTGTGGTCTCGTGGCGTGGGAACAATCTTCCAGATTGCTCCCACCAACCCAGCTGCGCGGAATTCCAGCAATTGCAGGATCTCTGGCCGCGTTGATCAACTCGATGCCCACAACAGGAGAAACCCATGGCCCCCCCAGAACAGTTCCAAATACCCCAAGATATGCGGGCATTTGCGGAAAAAAGCATAGACCAAGCCAAGCAGGCGTTCGACGGCTTCATCTCCGCCGCCCAGCAAGCCGTAAGTGCGTTCGAGGGTCATGCCGAGACCGCTCGCAAAGAGGCGAGGAATGTGACTGGAAAGGCAATGAGCTTCGCCGAGCAGAATGTGACCAAATCATTCGAGCTGGCACAGCAACTGGTCCGTGCAACAGATGTGCAGGAGGTCTTGCGGCTGCAGGCGGATTTCATCCGGACCCAGATTCAGGCATTGAGCGAGCAGGCCCGAGAGCTCGGAGATGCCGCCGGGCAGGCCGCCAAAAAAGCTGCCTCGCCGCCGCCAAAACCGTAGCGGGTTTCGGACCTGGAATAATGACGCGGATTGTGCATCGCAATACTTATTGCACTGCACCAAAGAGCACTTATATGCGAATCCCTACTTCCGTTCGCTAACCGTTCACAGCTGACACCGGTCGGATTTGGGCGCAGATCCGCATAGGTTGAAATCCCCGCCCGCAGGAACAAACATTATGTCAGAGGCCACAGAGACCACATCGTCAATGCCGCGAGCCAAACAAAAGGCGCTCCCCACCTCGCAGGCAGCCTCGAAATCCGAGCTGCCTGGCTTTGAACTGTCAAAACCGGAAATTCCGCTTGTGTTGCGCGAAATAGCGGAAAAAAATGTTTCACAGGCGAGGGAAGCCTACGAAAAGCTGAGATCAGCGGCTGAGGAGGCAACCGACGTGCTTGAGGAGAGCTATGCGAATGCCAGCAAAGGGGTTTCCGATTACGGACTGAAGATAATTGAAGCAGCGCGTGAGAACGCCAACGCCGCATTCGATTTTGCTACGCAGTTGGTCACGGTCAAGTCCATGTCCGAAATGGTGGAGCTGTCCACTCGACACACGCGTAAGCAGTATGAAGCCTTGGCAGCGCAAACGAAAGAGCTCGCCGCCATCGCCCAGAAAACTGTCGCTGAGACATCAGAACCGCTGAAAGAGAGCTTCGGCAAGTTCAAGGTTGCCTGAAAGCTGACCAGAAGCTCTCCCGGTGGAGCGGTAAGACGAGGTTCGGGCGATACAGCCCGAACCTTTGTTTTTTGAGATTGGGCCGGGTTTCTATTGGCCGGCTGTTCAAACGGCATCACACAGGGTTGTCAAAGCGGCGACTTGCTCCTATAGGCCACGATCTGTGCAGCTGTAGCTCAGTTGGTTAGAGCGCTTGGCTGTGGACCAAGAGGTCGGTGGTTCGAGTCCACCCAGCTGTACCAGCACTTCTACGCTTGCCGGCATGCCACGAACCGTGCTGCCACTTTGAGGATCTTGGCTTTCTGGCCGAACGGTTCGAGGGCGGCCTCCGCAGTCTCCACCAGGGCGGCGAGTCGCCCCCTTGCGGCAACAGGACCCAGTACCCCCACGAGGGTGGCTTTGTGAGCGGCTGCATCCTTACCCGTTGCCTTACCTACCTTGGCGGGATCGCCTTCTACATCCAGGAGATCGTCCGCGATCTGGAAAGCCTCGCCTATGGCTGAGCCATACTGGTCCAGGGCAGTCCGCTGGAACTGAGCGGCCTGGCCTAGGATCGCACCGGCACCGCAGGCAAACCGCAGCAGTGCGCCAGTCTTCATGGCCTGTAAGGTGCGAACCTCCTGCTCGCTTAATCGCGGCACGTCAGCATCGAAACGTCCTTCCGCTGCGAGGTCCAACATCTGCCCCCCGACCATTCCACCAACGCCAGCGGCTCGCGCAAGGGCGCTCACGAGCTGCAAGCGAACCTGGGCATCGGGATGGGTTTCCGGTCGAGACAGAATATCGAACGCGAACGTGAGCAGCCCGTCTCCGGCAAGGATCGCAGTAGCTTCATCAAACGCCTTGTGTGCCGTTGGGCGACCGCGCCGCAGGGCGTCATCATCCATGCAGGGGAGATCATCATGCACCAACGAATAGCAATGTACGCACTCCAATGCGGCCGCCGCCATAAGGGCATTTTCTGGCGCGACACCAAAGAGAGCGGCGGACTCGGTTACGAAAAAAGGGCGCAGGCGCTTTCCGCCGCCGAGGGCCGCATATCGAATAGCCTTCAGCAGCCGTTCCGGCCGGACGCACTCTCCCTGCGCTGGATTCGATTCCAGCAAGCGGTCGAGGAGGGCTTCTATGTCCCGGGCAACTTGAGCGAGCCGATGCTGGAACACTAACTCGACACCCGGATCTCTTTCCTGTGCAGTCGTACACGCCATTCCATCGTCACCTGGCCGCTTCGGCAAACGAAAGTTTGTGGCTTACCACTGGCCGTCAGTCGGCGCGCTCCACACCCTGCCGCCGCGACCGATCGAAGATCGCATTGAAAGAGCTGCTCCTAGCCCAATCCGTCGATTATGTTAATTTGTTTTTCGGAAGACAATAACGGGTTCGTTCAATGTTACCAGCCAATCTGCAGGCACACAGGCGTGTTGGCCCGTGACGGGAGAGATGCTCGCTGCTGCCACTCTGGCAGTTTGGATCTATCTGGCGTTCGCGCGGGGGGCGTTTTGGCTTTGCAGGGAAGGGGATGACTGGGACTCCCCCTCCCCGGCCGAGTGGCCTTCGGTGGCGGCTATCGTGCCCGCACGCAATGAAGCGGACCTGATCGGCGCGACTATAGGATCTCTGGTCGGGCAGGAGTACAAGGGCGCTTGGTCCGTCGTTCTGGTCGATGATGAGAGTTCTGACGACACGGTTGGGATCGCGCAGCGGTCGCTGCCAGAAGGTTACGAGCAACGGCTCCGAATCTTATCGAGCAGAGCACTTCCAAGCGGATGGACGGGGAAACTTTGGGCGATGAAGCAGGGGATTGATGCCGCTCTCGCCCTTGCGCCTCGACCGGAATACCTGCTCCTCACCGACGCTGACATTGTGCATGCCAGTGACTCGGTGAGCCGTCTGATCCGCCACGCACACGGGAAGCACCTCGTGTTGGTCTCGCTGATGGTCAAGCTGCACTGCGAAAGCGTTGCCGAGCGTGTCAACGTTCCAGCTTTCGTCTTCTTCTTTCGGATGCTTTATCCCTTCAGCTGGGTGAACCGGCCATCCAGCAGGGTAGCGGCGGCAGCAGGGGGGTGCATGCTGGTGCGCACCGACGCTCTTGTCGCAGCGGGCGGCATAGAGCCTATTCGCGCCGCTTTGATCGATGACTGCACCCTGGCGAAACGCCTCAAACGCCACGGCCCAATCTGGCTGGCGCTAACCACTCGCGTATCAAGCATGCGCAAGTATCCCAGCTTCGCAGATATCCGCGGCATGGTCGCACGCTCCGCCTATGCGCAGCTGCGCTACTCGCTCGTTCTGCTGGCGGGTACGGTGTTGGGAATGGTCCTCACGTTTCTGCTCCCGTTGCTCCTTGCGCTATTCGGGGCCGGCATGCCGCGAGCTGTAGGGTTCACTACCTGGGGTATTATGGCGGTAACTTTTCAGCCGATGTTACGGCTCTATCGGCTTTCCCCCTTGTGGGGACTCGCGCTTCCAGCCATCGCTCTCGAGTATCTCGTTTTCACCCTCGATTCCGCCTACCAATACGCGCGCGGACGGGGCGGAGTCTGGAAGGGCCGCGTGCAAGCCAGAGCGTCGGGCCCGTGACGGTTACTACTCTCGCGAGATCCGGCAAAGGCCACCGGGACGAGAACTTTCCGGTGGCATCCCGCCTCATTCATCCGCGGCATCGCAAGCCCATACTGACGTTTTACGAGTTCGTTCGAACGGCGGATGATATTGCCGATCATCCGACGCTTATGCCGGCCGATAAACTTGCTCTCATGGATCGGCTCGAAGCGACCTTGTTGGGCAAGAGCAACGACGAGCCGGTCGGTGTCGCGTTGCGATCACAATTGGCCGAGCGTCAGCTACCGCCCCGCCACGCACTCGATCTGCTCACCGCATTTCGAATGGATGTGACTAAGTTACGTTATCGGGACTGGGACGACTTGATCGGCTACTGCAGCTATTCGGCAATGCCGGTCGGGCGTTTCGTGCTGGATGTGCACGGGGAGAAGCGCGCGATCTGGCCGAGCAATGATGCGCTTTGCGCCGCCTTGCAAATCATCAATCACCTGCAGGATTGCGCCAAAGACTATCGCGGCCTCAATCGCGTCTACATTCCGCTCGACGCCTTTGCCCAGACCGGTGCAAACGTGGAATCGCTTGCAGCGCCAAGCGCTCCGCCTGCCATGCTCGCTTGCATTCGAAAGCTTGCAGATCGGACAGGTAATCTCCTGCGCCAGAGCAAAGCGTTTTCACCGGCGATCAGCGACAGCCGACTTGCTCTGGAGGTTGCCGTGATCCAAAGCCTGGCAGAGCGATTGCTGGGCCTGCTCAGGCGGCGTGATCCACTCAGCGAGCGAGTGCATCTCGGAACGGCCGGAGTCGCTGGTTTCGCCTTTTTGGGGTTAATCTCGGGTACCATCCGCCGGATGGGTCGTTCTCTTCCGGCCCGGCACAAACCACGGGATGCTTGAACCTTGGCGCTGCCAGAACTTTCCCAAACGGCTGCTGCCGAGCGCGCATCGGGCAGCTCGTTTTATACTGCGATGCGGGTTCTGCCGGCCGCCCAACGCCGGGCCATGTTCGAGATCTATTCATTCTGCCGGCAGGTCGACGACATCGCGGATTCCAGGGGGCCGCGAACGCTGCGGCGCGGGCAGTTGGAGCAGTGGCGCGACGATATCGCCGCGCTTTATGCGGGCAAGCCCTGCGCGCGCACCCAAGGCCTTGCTGGGCCAGTGCACGATTTCGGGCTTCAGCGCGAAGATTTCCACTCCATCATCGATGGCATGGAAATGGATGTCATCGCCGACATCCGGGCGCCCGCGGAGACAACTCTCGATCTTTACTGCGATCGCGTGGCCAGTGCGGTGGGTCGCCTGTCGGTCCGCGTTTTCGGCATGAACGAACGCGACGGGCTCGCGCTCGCACACCATTTAGGTCGCGCCCTCCAGTTGACGAACATCCTGCGTGATCTCGATGAAGATGCCTCGGTGGGGCGGCTTTATCTACCGGCCGAAGCTCTGCGCATAGCTGGTATCGCGACCGCTGATCCGTATCTCGCCTTGGCGAGCCCATCCCTGGGACAGACGTGCGAGATAATTGTCGACCGAGCGCGCAGCCATTTCGCGCGAGCCGAGATCATCATGGCGCGCAACCCGCGTCGTATTGTGCGCGCTTCGCGCATCATGGCCGAGGCCTACCGCGCTATTCTCGACTGCCTGGTTGATCGCGGCTGGGCCACGCCACGCCGGCCAATTCAGCTTCCGCGCGCACGGCTGCTGTGGATCATCGTGCGCCACGCGCTTGCCTGATGTCGCGTACGGTCCATGTTATAGGCGCCGGGCTGGCCGGGCTCGCCGCAGGGGTCCGGCTCGCGGCGAGGGGGGTGAGGGTCTCTGTGCATGAAGCCGCGAGTCAAGCGGGAGGACGGTGCCGCTCCTATCACGACCCCGCTCTCGACATGCTGATCGACAATGGGAATCACCTGATTCTGTCCGGCAATCGTGCGGCACTGGGCTACTTGGCAATGATCGACGCGGCAGAAAAGCTGGCGGGTCCCAAGCACGCTGAATTTGCATTTGTGGATCTCGCGACCGGCGAACGCTGGGTCTTGCTGATTGGCGACGGACGTTTCCCCTGGTGGGTATTTGATAAAAGCCGCCGCGTGCCGGGCACGAAAGCCGCCGATTATTTGGCACTCGTTCGACTGCTTTGGACACCCCGGGACAAAACGATTTGCGCGGCGACCAAATGCGCCGGTCTTCTCTATGATCGTCTCGCGCGTCCGCTTTGGGTGGCGGCGCTCAACACCTCTCCGCACGAGGCGAGCGTTCGACTCGCGGCCGTTGTAACGCGAGAAAGCCTAGGCCGTGGAGGGAAGGCTTGCCGGCCTCTGATTGCGCATGATGGCTTGGGAAAAGCCTTCGTGGATCCCGCTTTGCAGTTTCTGCGTGCCCGGAACGTCCCGGTCACGTTCGGACATCGGCTGCGCGCGCTTGCTTTCGGCCAGGGAAAGGTCCTTGCCCTGAACTTCGGCGAGGACACGGTAGCCCTCGGCGAGAATGACAGTGTGATCTTGGCGGTGCCCCCGGTAGTCGCCAATGAACTCGTGCCAAGCCTTGTGACTCCAACCGAGTTCCGGGCTATTGTCAATGCGCATTTCAGGATCGATCCGCCCCCGTCGCTCGCGCCGATTGTCGGCATCGTGAACGGAACAATGGAGTGGCTCTTCAGCTTCAGGCATCGGTTATCGGTGACCATCAGCTGCGCCGATCGGTTGCTTGATGTCCCGCGCGAGATACTGGCCAAGAGGATCTGGCAGGAGGTGGCGATGGTTGCGGGCCTTCCCGACACTATGCCGCCGTGGCAAATCGTGCGCGAGCGCCGCGCGACCTTTGCGGCCACACCGGCTCAGAATGCCAGGCGCCCGGGCGTCGCGACCGCATGGAAGAACCTTTTGCTCGCGGGTGACTGGACCGATACGGGACTGCCGGCAACGATCGAAGGAGCTGTACGGTCGGGCAATCGCTCCGCAGATCTGGCTGCTCGCGTGTGATCGAAAGTCGGCCCATGATGGCTGAGGGGTACGCATCCGTGGAGCAGTTTTCCGCAGCAGGTCTCGACCGAAGTATCGATGCGGCAACCTCCGCGCTTCTGGCATTGCAACTTCCAGATGGACATTGGGTCTTCGAACTCGAAGCGGACGCTACCATTCCGGCAGAATACGTTCTGCTGCGGCACTATCTGGGCGAACCGATCGATTCAGAGCTCGAAGCGAAGATCGCGGTCTACCTGCGCCGCATCCAAGGTGACCATGGCGGCTGGCCTTTGTTCCGCGACGGCAGCTTCGATATGAGCGCCAGCGTGAAGGCATATTTCGCCCTCAAGATCGTCGGCGATGCCCCTCACAGCCCCACAATGGTTCGGGCGCGCGAGGCCATACGCGCCCGCGGCGGTGCGTCGCGCTCGAACGTCTTCACCCGCGTGATGCTGGCTCTTTTCGGGTTCATTTCCTGGCGCGCTGTCCCAATCATGCCCGTCGAGATCATGTTGCTGCCAAGGTGGTTTCCCTTCCACCTCGATAAGGTCTCGTATTGGAGCCGCACGGTCATCGTTCCATTGCTGGTGCTCCAGGCGCTCAAGCCCAAGGCACGCAATCGCAAGCGAGTAACCATCGACGAGCTTTTTCGGGAACCTCCCGAAACCGTAGGCGGCGCGCCGAGAGCACCGCAGCAAAGCCCGTTGTGGTTCTGGTTCTTTCGTTTGATCGATATTGTGCTGCACGCACTGGAACCGCATTTTCCCGTCCGCTGGCGGCGGCGTGCGATTGATTGCGCCGTCAGATGGGTGATCGAGCGACTCAACGGCGAGGATGGTCTTGGAGGGATTTTCCCTGCAATGGCCAATAGCGTCATGATGTTCGACGCCCTCGAGTACCCCGAGATTCATCCGCAGCGGGCGCGCGCGCGCAGGTCGATCGAAAAGCTCCTGGTGGTGCACGCGCAAGAAGCCTATTGCCAGCCTTGCGTGTCGCCTGTTTGGGATACTGCACTGACCTGTCATGCCTTGCTCGAGCTCGAAGAGCAACGCGTCAGCGAACCGGTCCGGCGCGGACTTCAATGGCTTGCACCCAGGCAGATACTTGGGCTCCGAGGCGATTGGGCCGGGCGTCGCCCTGATCTCCGGCCCGGCGGTTGGGCGTTTCAATACGCCAACCCGTATTATCCCGACGTAGATGATACCGCCGTCGTGGTGATGGCGATGGATCGGGCCGCGGCAGGTGAATTTCGCTTCGCCATCGAGCGGGGACAAGAATGGGTTGTGGGGATGCAAAGTCGCAATGGCGGGTGGGGAGCATTCGATGCCGATAATGATCATTACTACCTGAACAACATCCCATTCGCCGATCACGGCGCGCTGCTCGATCCACCGACCGAGGACGTAACGGCACGCTGCGTCTCGATGCTCGCGCAGATCAGCGCATCTGGAAGTAACAGCCCCCAGCTGAAGCGTGCCCTCGTTTATTTGCGCGCTGCCCAAAGAGCGGATGGGAGTTGGTATGGCCGCTGGGGCATGAACTACATCTACGGGACTTGGTCGGTTTTATGTGCGCTGAATGCCGCCGGTGTCGATCCCGCCGCGCCTGAACCCGGTAAGGCCGTGGCTTGGCTCCTTTCCATTCAAAATCTCGATGGTGGCTGGGGCGAAGACGCTGGGAGCTATAGGCTCGATTATCGGGGCTATGAGCGAGCGCCGAGCACGGCGTCGCAGACGGCGTGGGCCTTGCTGGGCCTGATGGCCGCAGGCAAGGTCGAGCATCCGGCGGTACAACGCGGCATCGATTACCTCACCCGGCTGCAGGACAACGACGGGTTCTGGCACGAGCCCCGCTACACCGCGACCGGATTTCCGCGCGTGTTCTATCTCCGTTATCATGGTTATTCCGAGTTCTTCCCGTTATGGGCGCTCGCGCGCTACCGTAATCTGAGAAGGGCAGGCTCCCGCTCAGTGCGTTTCGGGATGTAGCGTCAAATTGACGCCGGCAGCGGCGGCGGTGATCCGATCCGGCCAGTCAAGAGGGTGGCTCCGAAGCCCTCCGGACCGCCAGCATAAAAAATGCTTGAATTTCTCGGATTTGCGCCCCATTTTGGCGTCGTGAAGCCGGCGAGGTCAGGCCGACCGTGTGGCGTAACGCGTTGAATTCCCTCCCAATTTGTTGACCGGTGCCGCCCCGAGCGGCTCCAAGTCCGGGGCAGCAGGGTGAGCATTCCGCGCAAACTACCGGGCTCCGCATCGATTTCGGTGCATTCGGCAGGCGGGTTCGGCGCAAGTTTAAGAGGATAACAGAGTAGATGGCGCACGACATGGATGGGCTGTTTCAGGAACAGCGCCCGCAAACACCGCTGTTGCCCCAGGACGACCTGAACGAGGTCGGCGACCTGTCGCCGCATCTCGCCCCTCCGGTGGAGCAGCCCGATCCTGCCGACGAGCAGGATGAGAGTCTGGAGGATGGTGCAAATCTGCGCCCTGCGACCGCCTCGGCTCCCAGTGAGGGGACGAGAGACGGTAAGCTCGGCCCGGCACGAACGCGCGAAGCAAATTTTTCCCGCGACCTCATCGACACCTATTTTCGACAGATGGGAAATGCGGAACTGCTTTCGCGCGAGCAGGAACTTGCGCTGGCCAAGCGGATCGAGGGGGCGCAACTGAGCCTTCAGCAGGCTCTTTGCGGTATTCCTATGCTGATCGCCCAAATCCACCGTTGGGGATGCGAACTCGGTGCAGGGACCTTGCGGTGGGGCAATCTGATCGATGTCTCGATGCATCAGGGCGGCGACGCTGAAACTGGAGCATCCGCCGTGACGACTGCCCCCGAAGAGGAGGAGCCAGACGCGGCTGCCGAACGGGAAGCAAAGTTGCAACGCGAACTCGCTGCGACTTTGACCGGTATCTCCAGCATCGCCTCCGAAATCGGCGTGCTGAGCCGAAAGCAAGTCAATGCCGCTCAACGCGCGCGCGATCTTTCGAAGCGGGATCGGGCGCGCATGGAGGAGTTGCTTTCGAGCTTCCGGAGCAAGATGAGCAGTCTTTGGCTTCATCCGGACCGGATCTCCGAATTGGTCGAGAGGCTCGAACGTGAGCAGCGGGCCGTTCAGGAGATCGATCAGGAGATGATGAAGCTGGCCGCGCGTTGTGGCGTACCAAGGCGAGACCTGCTTGAGCATTATCTCGGCCACGAGTTAGATGCTCACTGGATCGAGCATACCTGCGTGCGGCCGAGCCGAGCTTGGCGCGGTTTCGCCAAGCAGTGTTCCCAACAGCTCAAAGCGTCTCATCACGACACGCTTCTGATTGCAGAGCGAGTGGGCCTGCCGATTGCAGCATTGCGTGCCGCGGCTGCCGAGGTCGGACGCGCCCGGCGCGCGCTGATGCGCGCACGTGAAGAAATGGTGAAAGCTCACCTGCGGCTGGTGGTCGCAATCGCCAAGAAATATCGGCGCAACAGCTCGCTCGAGCTTTTGGATTTGATCCAGGAAGGCAACATGGGCCTCATGCACGCGGTTGAGAAGTTCAACCACCGCCGCGGTGTAAAGGTCTCCACGTACGCCGTGTGGTGGATTCGACAGTCGATCGCCCGAGCTATCGCTGACCAGGGCCGTACAATCCGCATCCCTGTCCATATGACAGAAACCGCGACCAAGGTTCTGCGGGAGCGACGTAAGTTCTCCCAGCAGGAAGGACGCGAAGCAGGACCGGCGGAAATCGCGGCACGCACCGGCATGCCCATTGCGCGCGTGGAACAGGTGCTGTCGCTCGTGCAGGAGCCCACGTCGCTTGATCTGCCGATTGGAGAAGATGGCGATGCCACGCTTGGCGACCTCATCGAGTCCAAGAACACGGTCGACCCGCAGGCGGCGGCGGAGGCCAGTGCGCTTGCGCGCTCGGTTACTGAAGCCCTCGCAGAATTGACGCCACGCGAGCAGCGCATTTTGCGCATGCGTTTCGGAATTGGCGATTCGAGAGATCATACCCTCGAAGAAGTCGGACAAGTCTTCGGAGTGACGCGCGAGCGCATCCGGCAAATCGAGGCCAAGGCACTCGAGAAGCTCAGAGGCAACTCCGGCGCGCACAAGCTCGCCACCTTCGCGGAATAGCTCAGTCGGCTTCGTCGCTGAGCATGGCGGACCATTCGGCGATCGGTCCTCACGATCTGTTGCTGGTGGTCGATGTTCAGAACGACTTCTGCACCGGCGGGAAGCTTGCGGTGCCGCAAGGCGAGGAGGTCGTACGGGTGGTCAACCGGTTGGCTACCCGGTTCGACCATGTCGTCCTGACGCAGGACTGGCACCCGCCGGGGCACGGCTCGTTTGCATCCAGCCATCCCGGGCGTAGGCCATATGAGACGATCGAGCTTTCCTACGGCCCTCAAATCCTGTGGCCCGACCATTGCGTGCAGGGCACGCCCGGAGCCGCCTTCCGGCAGGAATTAAACATCGCGCACGCCGAGCTCATCCTGCGCAAAGGCTATCATTCGAACATAGATTCCTACTCGGCGTTTTATGAAAACGATCGCAAGACCCCTACCGGACTCGCTGCATACCTGCGGGAGCGCGGATTCTCCCGAGTATTCCTCGCCGGGCTGGCCTTCGATTTCTGCGTGCGTTTTTCTGCGGAAGACGCGACGCATGCGGGCTTTGAGGCGATCGTTTACGAAGATGCTTGCCGTGGGATCGACGTTAACGGATCTGTATTTGCCACTCGCCAAGCCTTGGCGACGCTCGATATCCCGTGCATCAATGCCTCAGCGTGACC
>DASXIG010000015.1:0-3466 GCA_036498105.1 Xanthobacteraceae bacterium
AGCAGGTTGCTTATGACATCTGCGGCGCCTTGGCTGCGCGCACGACCGAGGTGCCTTGGGAGGCGGGCACGCAAGGAAACGAGCAAATGGGCCGCGAAACCGAGGCCACGCCCATGGACGTTCCCCTCCATCCCGGCGCCCAGCGGTGGTATCGGGAGCATCCGACCGCGCGGTAATAAAGCCCTTACGCCTGCTGCCGCAGCAAGCGCCGAATGACCTTGCCGGTCGTTGTCATTGGCATCTGTTCGATAAACGCAACTTCGCGCGGGTATTCGTGCGCGGAGAGCCGCATCTTGACAAAGGCCTGGATCTCGGCGGCGAGCGCGGCCGAAGGTGCATGCCCGGCCTTTGGCACAATGAAGGCCTTGACGATTTCGGTACGTACCGGGTCGGGCTTGCCTACCACCGCGGCGAGTGCGACGGCGGGATGCTTGATCAGGCAATCCTCGATCTCCGTCGGTCCGATGCGGTATCCTGACGACGTGATGACATCGTCGTTCCGCCCGATGAACTGCACATAGCCATCCGGGTCGCTCACGCCCTGGTCGCCGGTCGTCATCCACTCTCCGATGAACTTTTCACGGGTGGCGTCGGGTTTTCCCCAGTATTCCAGAAACATCACGGGATCGGGTCGTCTGACGGCGATCTCACCCGCTTCGCCCGGGGCGCACACTGAACCGTCGCGACGGATGACGGCGACGGCGTGACCGGGCACCGCCTTGCCGATGCTGCCTGGTCGCGCCACGCCGATCTGCGCACAGGAGGCGAGCACCAGATTGCACTCGGTCTGGCCGTAGAATTCGTTGATCGTCAGACCGAGTGCGGACTTTCCCCACTCGTACGTTTCGCTGCCGAGCGCCTCGCCGCCCGAGCCAACCGAGCGCAACCGCACCGCGGCGGGCGGCCGGCCTGCGGAGCGCATCATCCGGAGCGCGGTCGGGGGAATGAAGGCATTGCGCACCCCCAGGCGGGCGATGAGCGCAAACGCCTCCTGTGGCTCGAACTTGACGACCTTGTGGGCAACGACCGGAACGCCGTAGTGCAAGCCCGGCAGCAGCACATTGAGGAGCCCGCCTGCCCAGGCCCAATCGGCCGGGGTCCAGAACCGGTCCCCGGGTTGCGGCAGAAACTCGTGCGGAAATTCGATCCCGGGAAGGTGGCCCAGCAGCACGCGATGGGCATGCAGCGCTCCCTTGGGGGGACCGGTGGTGCCTGAAGTGTAGACCATGAGCGCAGGGTCTTCGCTCGTGGTCACGGCCGGGGCGAACTCGGACGAGGCCCGCTCCAGCATGGCCGCAAAATCCTGCGCGCCTTCGGCCGCTCCATCCGTCGATAGGACGAGCGCAAGATCGCCCAGCGCCGCGCTCAGCGGCGCGAGCTTCGCCAAGCCCTGGGCATTGGTGATCAAAGCGCGTGCGCCTGAATCTTCCAGCCGATACAAGATCGCTTCGAGCCCGAACAGCATCGCAAGCGGCAGGGCGATGGCGCCGCGCTTGTAAATGGCGATGTGGCTGGCCGCGACCGCGGGCATCTGCGGCAGCAGGATTGCCACGCGGTCGCCGCGGCCGATGCCGTGGGCGGCGAGCACGTTGGCGAGACGGTTGGACATCTCGCGCAGCGCGCCATAGCTGGTCTCCTCAACCGCGCCATCCGAGCGGACATTGAGCAGGGCGGTCCGGCGCGGCTCCTGCGCCGCCCAGCGGTCGCATACGTCGAGCCCGATGTTGTAGAGCCTCGGTATGCTCCATTGGAACGAACGATAGAGCGCGTCGTACTCGCGCGCTGCAGGCAGCACATGCGGAGCGAACATCGCGGCAAAGTATTAGCCTTGCGTCGCGGAGACCAGCCGGTAAACAGGCGATAGGCGGCATTGGTGGCCGTCGGGACGGGAAAACAATCGGTCCATGATGAAGGAGCCGAACGCGCTCGCCGCCTCACCGAAGGACATCGATTACCGGCTGCTTGTCCCCTTTCTCCTGCACGTGGTGCTGGCCCAGACCCTGGTTCTGGTCATCCGGATCACCACGTCATATCGCGCGATCGAGCTTGAGCTTCCCGTTCTGTGGCTGGGCATCATCGCGACCGGATTTGCGATCGTGCCGGCATTCACGGCGCTCTACGTCGGGCGATGGATCGATCGCGGCAACGATGCGCGGGCGTGCTGGATCGGGGCCGCGCTCATCTGCATTGCCTGCGTCGGTTTTTGGGGCTGGCCGGATTCGGGCTTGCGGCTTCTGTCCTTCAGCGTGCTCTTGGGCTTCGGCCACATGTTCTGCATGGCCGGCCATCAGATGCTGGCAGTTCGCACGGGCGGCGCGGATGCTCGCGAGAGCGTGCTTGGCTATTACATGGTCGCAGCTTCCGCTGGCCAAGGATTCGGACCGTTTGTTGTTGGCTGGCTGGGAGGATCGGCGGCGCTGCCACCGACGCACAAGCTGTTCGGCATCAGCGTGCTCGGGGCGTGCGCCAGCGTCGCGGTCGCACTTTTCATCACGCCCCAGCGGGATCGTGCGAAGCAGCGCGAGGGCGCAGAGCTCGTTTCCATCCGGCAGTTGCTGGCACTGCGCGGCTTTCCCGCGGTCATGGTGTCCAGCGTCGTCACCATAACCGCGCTCGATCTCCTGGTAATTTATTTGCCACTCTTGGGCGCAGAACGGCAGATCGATGCGAACCATATCGGGCTTCTGCTCACGGTGCGCTCCATGGCCGCGCTGGTCTCGCGGTTGTTTTATGCCAGGTTGATTTTCGCCATGGGACGCACGCCGCTCACCCTCGCAAGCATGCTCGCAAGCGCTGCCGGCTTTCTGTTGCTGGCTATCTCGCTGGCGCTGCCCGCGATGTATGCCATCGTGACCGGGTTGGGCGTTGCCATGGGCATTGCTTCGACGCTTACCATCTCGAGTGTCGTGCATCTTGCGCCACCGCAGGCATATGGGACGGCGCTCACGCTGCGGATGACGGGCAACCGGCTCGGTCAGATCGTCTTTCCGGCACTCGCGGGCTTGCTTGCGGCAGCAACCGGAGTGGGCGGCATTCTGGTCGCTATCGGCCTCGGCCTTGCCGCCTCGGGCTTGGCGGTCGCGATCCGGCAGCCCCCGACCGCCGCGGTCTAGCTAAAAATAGGATCCCAACCATGGATTTTACGCTACCGCCCGAGATCGAAAAGGTCCGTCTGAGCACGCGCTGTTTCGTCGAGGAGCACGTGCTCCCGCTCGAGGCCGATCGCAGGAACTATGACGAGCACGAGAACATCCGTCTCGATGTGTTGAGTACGCTCCAGGTGAAAGCGAGGGCGGAAGGCCTGTGGGCGCCCCAGGCGCCGAAAGAATATGGCGGGATGGCGCTGCCGATCGTGGGCTGGGCGGCGATGTACGAGGAATCGAACCGTTCCATTTTCGGGCCGCTCGCCTTCAATTGCGCGGCACCGGACGACGGCAACATGAGCCTGCTGGCCCGCACCGGCACG
>DASXIG010000016.1:0-5914 GCA_036498105.1 Xanthobacteraceae bacterium
CGCAGCTCGAAGGAGCATGAGATCGAGGCCGAGCATGACGTCGGGCTCGTGTTCATGGATTCCAAAGAGAAGGCGTATCTCTCCCTGACCGCGCGGGCGCAGGTGCGCGCCGATCATGCCAAGGCGGCGGAAATCTGGAAGCGCACGGACGACGCGTGGTGGAACGGCCCGGACGACCCCAACGTCTGCGTTCTCCTGGTCAGGCCTTTGACCGCGGAGCTCTGGGATGGCCCGGCCAGCTCCGCCGTAGCCGCGTTCGAATTCGCCAAGGCGCGCCTTACGGGAGAGAAGCCGAACCTGGGCGAGAACCGCAAGGTCACCTTGCGCATGTAAAGCTAGTGGGTCTCGAGGACCGGGGTCGCTCGATCATCGCGGCGGCGCCGCGCTCCCCCATAGGCGGAGAACGAGGCTACGAGGCGTAATCGGCTTCTTCTCGATCGAGGATGCGTTTGAGTGCGCAGAAGTGCCGTTCCGCCGGGGTCGGTCCGTCGTAGAAGCGAGCGCCGCCGATATCCTTCTGGGTCTTTTCTACGACGGCCTCAGGTAGCTGCTTCAGGCGTTGGCCGGTCCACATGGCGTAAATCTGTACCTGCGCTGCGCGCTCGAGGTAATAGAGCCGGTTGTATGCGTCCGCTGCCGATTGACCTACCGTCGTAACGCCGTGGTTGGCCATGAACAGCACTGCCTTGTTGCCAAGGACCCTGGCCAGGCGCTCGCCTTCCCCGGGATCAAGGGCTGGGCCAGTGTAATCATCGTCATATGCAATCATTTCCATCAGGCCAACTTCCGTTTGGCCAATTTCTTTGATCCGGGGATCTTCGAGACGGGTGAGCGCACTGGCAAAAGGCATATGCGTGTGGAACACGGCTTTTGCCTGCGGCAGCGCCCTATGCATTGGGGCGTGAATGCAATAGCAGGACCGCTCGACATCGCCGGCCCCGCGCTTCACCTCGCCATCGTTGATGCCGACCTCCATGAACGAAGAGGCCTTGACCTCCGACCAGTGCATGCCGAAGGGGATCTGGTAGTAGCGGTCGGGCTTGCCAGGGACGACCTGGGTCAGGTGATTGAAAATCCCCTCGTTCAGGCCGTGCATGACAGCCAATCGATGGGCGGCTGCGAGATCGACGCGAGCTTCCCACTCCCCGGCGCTGCATTCACCGCGGCTTATGCGTGAGACCTGAAATTGCATGGCCAATCTCCCTGCTAACGTCGTGAGTGTGTCCCATAAGCTAAACCCTATTCAAAACATGGTCGTCGCGCCATGGTGAATATCGTCCCTATCCTTCCAACGCAGGAGGCGAATATGTGCGAACGTCGCGTCAACCCGGCAGCCATGCGTGTGATGGTCGAGCGGCGTACCGTCTTGAAACTCGCAGTGACGGCGACCGCCGGGCTCGCGTTTCTTCCGCACGCGCTCGCCCAAATCGCCAAACCGCCGCCGAAGCCGGAAAACGTCCTATCGCCCGACGCTGCGCTCGACCGGCTGATGCAGGGAAACGCCCGCTATGTCGGCGGCGTCAGCAAACGGCACGACTTCAACCATGAACGTGAACCCTTGCGCACGGGGCAGAACCCCTTCGCCGGGGTCCTCAGTTGCGCCGACTCTCGCATCGCACCCGAATATTGCTTCGACACGGCGCGCGGGGATGTTTTCGTGTGCCGCGTCGCGGGCAATTTCGCCAGCGATGAGATTGTCGCCAGCTTCGAATATGCCGTGCAGGTGCTTAACACGCCCCTCATCCTGGTGCTCGGCCACGATGCCTGCGGCGCGGTCGATGCGACCGTAAAATCGATCAAGGACGGCACCACTCTTCCCGGCCATCTGCCGGCGCTCGTTGCCGCAATCAGCCCGGCCGTCAAGGCGGTGCAAGCTGAGCCCGGTGATATTCTTGACAACGCAGTCCGGCGCAACGTCATGCTCAACGTGGAGAAGTTGAGGACCGCCGGGCCGATTCTCAACACGTTCGTCGACAACAAGAAGGTCCGTGTCGTCGGCGGCATCTACAAACTGGCGTCCGGGAAGGTGGAGCTTTTGGTCTGACAGAATGTTGCAGGGCGGGAATTGGTGACCGATGCCGGCCAAGTGCGCCTGCAAACCAAACTTATTCCGGCCGTCTGACGAGAGGTTCGGGTCCATGACCGGGCGCCAGAGCGAAGGCAGGAATGGCCCGGTCACCTCCGGCGCGCTCGCCACAGAACGGCCCGTGACTCCGAAAGCGCGATCACGCCTATTTTCCACGCAACTTCCGGCCTAGGCGCATAACGGTGCCGAGTCCACCCATGGTTCTCCAGAACACACGCGTGCTAAGCCAAATTCCGGCCGATGTCCTGGGCACAATACGGGCGGCCGTGGAGATCAGGTTTTTCTGCTTGGAGGCTACGAGCTTGCCGTGTACGGCCTGGTAACGGCTGAAGGCGCCTTGCGGATCTGCCGGGCTTTCCATCAACGCCTTTGCGAGCTCATACGCCCCTGCAATGGCGAGAGTCGATCCATCTCCGAATAACGAGAGGCAAGACGAGGCATCACCGAGTAGCGCGATCCGCCCGCTTGCCCACTTCGCGACATCCACGCGGGCGACGGAGTCGAAGTACATATCACCCGCCACGCGCACCGCATCGAGGAACTCCGGCACCCTCCAGCCCATGCCGGCGAAGATCCTCTCAAGAATGCGTTTGTGCTGGTTGAGGTCTGTGTAGTCGAACTCGGGAATTTCCGGATGCCAGAAAACGAAATAGGCGAGTGGAAGACCCTGGCAAGGGTGGAGTGCTGCCAACTTCCCAGGCGTGTTCAGCATGAACATCTCGCCTTCGCCATCGCTGCTCCCGGGCAAGGAGATCGTCGCAGCGTAAAGCCCGGCATGCTGGACGAACTCAGAGTCAGGTCCGAATGCCAGGCGGCGCACGATCGAATGCAACCCGTCCGACCCAATGACGAGATCGAAACGACGCGGCCGCGAACGCTCGAAAGTGACATCCACCCCCATTTCATTCTGGGCAAGAGCCTTGATGGAATCACCGAAGATGTAATCGGCATCGTTGGCACTCGCCGCATGAAGGATTCGCGAGAGATCGCCACGCGCGATCTCCATGTCTCTGGGCACAATAGATGATCGCAATGCCGCGATATCAACCCGCGCGACCCGCCGCCCGCCCGAGTCTAAAAGAGTCATTCCTTTAACACGGATGCTCGCATCGCGGAGACGTGTGGCAATGTTCATCCGGTCGGCCACATCGACTGCTGGTCCACGCACATCTACGGGACTGCCGCTTGAGCGAAGCGAGCCACTGCGTTCCACGGCGGTCACGGAGTGACCGTTGCGCGTCAGCCAATAGGCAAGAGTGCAACCCGCAATTCCCGCCCCTGAGATCAGAACTTGGAGCCTTTTCATGGGAGTTTCTATCGCGGACGGGTCCGCCGAGCCATTAGAGAGCAGCCGGGGGAGCCGAGTACGATCGGCCGGACAACCGATCCTCAGCAAAGCGAGTTCTAGCTATAGCTAGCGCTCGAGCTTGAGCTTCTTGCGTCGTTGGGCAAGGGTGCGCAGGCGCAACGCATTCAATCGAATGAACCCCGCCGCATCCCGATGGTCGTAGGCAACCTTGCCCTCTTCAAAAGTCACGAGGTCCTGGTCATAGAGGGAATAAGGCGATGAGCGACCCACAACGGAAACGCTGCCCTTATAGAGCTTGAGCTTCACGCTTCCGCTGACGAATTTCTGCGAATGATCGATCGCGGCCTGGAGCATTTCGCGCTCCGGCGAGAACCAGAAGCCGTTGTAGATGAGCTCGGCATATTTCGGCATCAGCTCGTCCTTCAGATGCGCGGCGCCGCGGTCGAGCGTGATCGACTCGATCGCGCGGTGCGCCGCAATCAGGATGGTGCCGCCGGGCGTCTCGTACATGCCGCGCGATTTCATGCCGACGAACCTGTTCTCGACCAGGTCGAGCCGGCCGATGCCGTTGGCATGGCCGAGCCGGTTGAGCTCGGCGAGCAGCTTCGCCGGCGAAAGCGGCTTGCCGTCGAGCGCGACGGCGTCGCCCGCCTCGAAGTCAATTGCGATCGGAACGGCGCGGTCGGGCGCATCCTCCGGCGCAAGCGTGCGTGAGTAGACGTAATCCGGCACTTCCCGTGATGGATCCTCCAGCACCTTGCCCTCGGAGGAGGCGTGCAGGAGGTTGGCATCGACCGAGAACGGCGCCTCCCCCCGCTTGTCCTTGGCGATCGGGATCTGGTGCTGCTCGGCGAACCGAATGAGCGCTTCGCGCGAGCGCAGATCCCATTCCCGCCACGGCGCGATCACGGTCACGTCCGGCTTGAGCGCGTAATAGGCAAGCTCGAACCGCACCTGGTCGTTGCCTTTGCCGGTGGCGCCGTGCGCGACCGCATCGGCGCCGACCTTCTCCGCGATCTCGATCTGGCGCCTGGCGATGAGCGGGCGCGCGATCGACGTGCCGAGGAGGTATTGCCCCTCATAGAGCGCGTTCGCGCGGAACATGGGAAAGACGTAGTCGCGGACGAACTCCTCGCGCAGATCCTCTACAAAGATGTTCTCCGGCTTGATGCCGAGCAGGAGCGCCTTCTTGCGCGCGGGCTCGAGCTCCTCGCCCTGGCCGAGATCGGCGGTGAAGGTGACCACCTCGCAGCGATAGGTGGTCTGCAGCCATTTGAGGATGATCGAAGTGTCGAGCCCGCCGGAATAAGCGAGCACCACTTTTTTCACCGGACGATTTTGCTGATCGCTTGCCGACATTTTTCGCGCGCACACCTTGCCCATTGACCCGTAGCCCGGATTGAGCGTCAGCGAAATCCGGGCAGCCGGGTTCCCCGGATTGCCAAGCGCAATCCGGGCTACGGCCCATCGGGGGTTTTAACGCGCGAGCTTGTCTCGTGGCCAGCCGACGATGACGTTGCGGATTTCATCGTCCGGCGTTCCCGGCTTGCTCCCGGCGGCTCTTGTCCCGCATAAGCCCCGGCGCGCGACCGCAATGAGGGCGAGGCATGGCTCGCCGCTGCGGAATCGACCCGCCCTACAATCTGCGCCAGATAGCTCCGGACTCCTGCGTCAGAAGGGCGTGTCGACCTGCTGAATCGGGAGATCTTTTGAGGCCGACATGATGTCGTATGGGGATATGCTCGCGCCCGGGCGAACATCGGCCGTGCTAACGCCGCCGGACTTGGCCCAGACCATCATCGTCAGTGCCATGACCGCAAAGGCAACGAAACCCAGATATCTGCGCATCGACTCCTCCATGGTGCGGACCGCAAGAAGCGGCCTGTCAGTGAAGCGACGCTACGCGAGGTTAAGGTAAAGCGTCTGTGATGCAGCTCACAGATTTCTCTGATGAGCAGTAAAAGTTTTTTGGTCCGCTGAGGAAGCGCACCTCAGCACATTCCGTAGGATGCGCCGCCCTCCATGCCCAGCCGCGCGTGCCGAAAGAGGGGCGAGGCGGTGCCTCGCCCCTACGGATAGATGCGCCTTTCGATGGAATACCGCCCCGCGAGATACCGAGCTTTCGCCGGTCAGTACGCTTTCTCGATCACCTGAATCGGCAGGTAAGATCGGGGCATCACGATATAAGGCGAGGATCCAGCTATCGGCCGGACGACCTCCACATGGCTTGCGACCACACTGGATTTCGCCCAGAAAATCATGGCCAAACCCAACATCGTGGCAGCAATTGCAAAACTGATGTTTTTGCGCATGTGAGCCTCCGATTCGTGGGCCACGGCGGCCCTGTGGCCATCGGGAGACTACGCCGCTTGGCGCAAAACGCCTGTGATCCAGGTCACATGCGGGAACTGCGCCCGTGCCGGGCTGTGATCCAGATCACATTTTCTCGCGTTTTCGGCCGGACACATTCAGCATGCGCTCCAATGCCGTCTCCACTGCCTCATCGGAGATGCGCGTTG
>DASXIG010000017.1:0-2752 GCA_036498105.1 Xanthobacteraceae bacterium
GCAGAATGGGTGCGCCGAGCATGTGGAGGTCGCGCTTGCGGATGGCGCGCAGCGGTCGGCGACCCTTTTGGCTGCCGCCGATGGCGCACGTTCCCGCATTCGCGAACGCGCAGGGATCGCGATGCATGGCTGGTCCTACGACCAATCCGCGATTGTCATGACGGTGGCGCATGAGCGCGATCACAACGGCCGGGCGGAGGAGCACTTCCTGCCCGCTGGTCCGTTTGCCATTCTGCCCCTTGTCGGCCGTCGATCCTCGATCGTGTGGACTGAAGCGGCGCAAGAAGCCGAGCGCATCACGGGCTTGCCCGCGGGTGACTTGCATGCCGAGCTCGAGCAGCGCTTCGGTCTTAGCCTGGGTGAGATTGAGGTTCTCGGGCGCCCCCACGTCCATCCGCTTGGGTTATGGGTGGCGCGCTCGTTCATCGCCGAGCGGCTCGCGCTGGTCGGTGACGCTGCTCATGTCATCCATCCCATTGCAGGGCAAGGCCTCAATATGGGCCTCAAGGATGTTGCGGCGCTGGCCGAGGTGATTGTCGATGCCGCGCGGCTGGGGCTCGACCCCGGCTCCCCCGCTGTGCTCGCGAGGTATCAACGCTGGCGGCGGTTCGATACCGTGGCCATGGGGCTTGCGACCGACGGACTGAACCGGCTGTTCTCGAACCGATCGGATGTGCTCCGGCTGGCGCGGGATGTCGGATTGGGAATAGTTGATCGGCTGGCGGGGCTGAAGGGTCTGTTCATCCGGGAGGCAGCAGGTCTTGTCGGCGAAGTGCCGAAGCTTCTGCGGGGGGAGCCGCTGTAAGGCTCTATGTCTTTAGTCTTTGGTTTGTGCATGGCCTCCTTCGCAAAAGTGCTTCACACCCTCAGGTCAAGCCCGAGGGCTGGCTTTTGCGGGACATGCTCTACACGAAGGGGATCGCGAGCACGTGCTGCGTGAAGGCCGGCCGCTGCTCGATGCCACTGAACCAGCGCTCGAGGTTATCGAACCCGGATCGCTCAGGCACGAGACGGCGGAAGCGATACGCCATGAGCGCGACCGGAATGTCCCCCATGGACAAGGAATCGCCAGCGACGAATGTGGTCCTGGCCAGCTGCGCGTCGAGAATTTTCATTGCTGCAGCTGTTTTTTCCCGTGATGCGGCGATGGCGGTATGGTCGCGCTTCTCCGGCGGGGTGCGTATCAGCCCCCAGAACATTCCGAAGATTGCGGGCGAGGCTACCGAAAGCTGCCAATCCATCCAGCTGCTGGCCTTTGCGCGCTGGCGCAGATCTGTCGGCTCCAGCGTGCCCGCGCCGTGCTTGGCGGCGAGATATCGCACAATCGAATTGGACTCCCAAAGAAAGAAACCATCCTCTTCGAGCGTCGGCACGAGGCCATTGGGATTCATGGCGAGGTAGGCCGGCTCTTTGTTCTTCCCGAATTGGCCGCCGACATCAATGCGCTCATGCGGCAGGTTGAGCTCGCCGATCGCCCACATGACCTTCTGCACGTTGACCGATGTGGTGCGCCCCCAAATCTTGATCATCGCTCGCTCCATCTGTTGCAGCCATGTAGGGCGGGTTACGCTCGCTTACGCTCGCTAATCCGCCCTACTTTTTGGTGGCGCGTCAATCGAGGCGGCGCGCTTCCTCAGGCAGCATGATCGGAATCCCGCCGCGAATGGGATAGGCGAGCTTGGCGGAGCGTGAGATCAGTTCCTGCTTCTCGTGGTCATATTCGAGCGGGCCCTTGGTTACCGGGCAGACCAGGATCTCCAGGAGTTTCGGATCGACGCTGCCGGCGGGGCGATCGGGAGGAGGCATGGTCATGCAGATCTCCTTCAACGTCTACGGAAATTGCCGCTCTGTGAGGGCGCGGGACCGGTCGCGCGCTCCTTGTGACGAAAATTGATGCGTCCCCTGCTGAGATCGTAAGGTGATACTTCGACAATTACCCGGTCGCCGACCCCTGTACGGATGCGAAACTTGCGCATCTTGCCCGAGATGTAGGCGAGGAGCTCATGACCGTTGTCCAGCTTCACACGATAGTTGCCGTCCGGGAGAACCTCGCTCACGGTACCATCGAATTCCAGCAGTTCTTCTTTAGCCATTATTGACTCCATTCGACGGCTATTGGATCCGGCCCGCGCCAACACTGCCGCAAGCGTTGCAGATTTCCAGCGTGGCGCAGCAGCAAGAGCAACTTAATCCACACGATTGCAAGCGAGATCGAGGGAGTTGGGTGGCGCGATCACGCTCATTGCAGCGGGGTTTCGACGCCCGTGGTTTTCTTCGCCAGCTCGATCTCGGTCACGGCAACCAGGACTTCGGCGCGGGTCTTGAGATCAGGCGCCTCGAGAAGCGCCTGCTTCTCCGCGCTGCCGTAAGGGCACATCATTGCGAGCGCATTGACGAGCGCCTCGTTGGGCGCATTCTGGATTCCGTCCCAATCCGCCTTGAGGTCGCTCGCCTTCAGAAAATCGGACAAGGCGCGCAGCACACGGTCACGATCGACGGCCTCCTCGCCTTTGCGTGCGGTAAAATCATCGATGAAGGGATCGTAGGTTACCTGGCACTGCCGGTATGCCGTCGTGCTGGTGACTTCCTCCTCGATGCGGAAGCGAGCGACGCCGGTGAGCTGAAGAAGGTAGCGGCCGTCTCCGGTTTCGGCGAGCTGGGTGATTCGCCCGACGCAACCGATCTTGTAGAGGTTGGGCCTGTCCTCAGAACCGGGATGCGCCCCGTCCGGCTGGATCATGCCGATCAAGCG
>DASXIG010000018.1:0-2476 GCA_036498105.1 Xanthobacteraceae bacterium
GGCGACGAACCCGGATTCCTGCTCTTCGCTCGCTGATCATGCCGAACCCGCGACGAAGCGGCGCCGACAGCCGATCACCTAGCCCAACTTGCGCAGTTTGAGGCGGTTTTTGTGAATCCACAAGATTCGGCACGAATCGGATCAATGGGTTACGCGCCGCGCATCGCTGATTTCGGCATGTAGTGCCAACCTTGGGTATTTTCTTGAAGCGGCGAGTCAGATTTGATTCCGGCGCATGTATCTGCGCCACACGACAATACGGAAGCACGGGAAGGTTCACCGCTATTGGCGCCTCGTACGCAGCATTCGTGTCGGTCGGCGCGTTATTCAACAAACGGTAGCACAACTTGGTGAGCTTGATGAGCACGGGCGGATTGAGGCGCGGGCACTCGCGCGACGGCTGATCGGCGCGCCGGAGCAAACGGCCCTGTTCGGCGACGGCAGCGAGCATCTGACCGTGCCGGTGCGCTTGAAGGGCATCCGCATCGAGCGCTCGCGCCAGTTCGGCGACGTATACCTCGCGCTGGCGCTGTGGCGCGGGATGGGCCTCGAGGAGTTATGCCAGCAACTATTGCCGGCGGGGCAGGAGCGCGTTGCCTGGGCGAAGATGGCGGCGGTGCTTGTTGCGGCACGCTTCTGCGAGCCGTCGAGCGAGCTGCATATTGCCGAGGATTGGTACCGCCGCACCGCGCTGTGCGATCTGCTGCAGCTTGGCGATGAGGAGGTCAACAAGGATCGCCTTTATCGCGGTCTCGATCATCTTCTTGTGCACAAGACCGCTCTGGAAGCGCATTTGTCGAAGCGCTGCGGAGAGCTGTTCGCAGTCCAGAACGAGGTTCTGCTCTACGATGTCACGAGCACCTACTTTGAGGGGCAGGCGGAGGCCAACCCGCAGGCGCAGCGCGGTTACTCGCGCGATCATCGCCCCGACTGCAAGCAGGTCTGCATTGGCCTTGTCGTGACATTTGATGGCTTCCCCTTGGGCTATGAGGTGTTTGCCGGCAATACCCACGATTCCCGGACCTTGCAGACTATCGTGGCCACGATGGAGGCCCGGCATGGCGTATTGGGCCGCGTCTGGATTGCCGATCGCGGTATGGCCAGCGCCAGTAATCTGGCGTGGCTGCGCCAGAGCGGGCGGCGTTACATCATCGGTGCACCGAAGTCGGAGCTGAAGAAGTTCGCTTCTGAACTCGCTCGCTCGGATGGCTGGCGCACGGTCCAGGAAGGCGTCGAGGTCAAGCTCGCGCAGCACCCCGAGACCGACGAGACGGTGATCTTATGCCGCTCGGCCGATCGACGCAGCAAAGAACAATCCATGCACGATAAGTTCAGTCGGCGGATCGAAGCGGCGCTCGGACGCTTGGCCGCTCGCATCACTCGCTCAAAGAAACGAGTCGATCCGGCAACCGTGAACCGGCAGATCGGCCGCATCCTGCAACAGAACCAGCGTGCCGCCGCCCGCTTCACAATCACACTGGCGCCGGATAGCTGCCCGGCAGGTTTCCGGCTTTGCATTGCTCACAACAGCTCGTTCGACGACTGGGCCGCACTTTCAGAGGGCGCCTATCTTCTGCGCTCCAATGTCACTGACTGGAGCGATCGCGAGCTCTGGAAGGCTTACATCCAGCTCACACAGGCCGAGGCCGCTTTTCGCATCCAGAAAGATCAATTGAATGTGCGTCCGGTTTGGCATCAGCGCGAGGATCGCGTGCAGGCTCACATCCTTGTATGCTTTCTCGCCTTCGTGCTGTGGAAGTGCCTCGAGATGTGGCAGCAGCGCGCGGGTCTTGGAAACTCACCGCGCACGATCCTCGAGGAGCTTGCGCGTATTCAGTCGCACGATGTCGTGCTGCCGACCGCAGCGCACGGCCAAATCCGCTTGCGGTGCGTCACTCAGCCTGACCCCGCTCAAGCTGCACTGCTCGATCGTCTCGGCATCGTCCTGCCCAAGCGCATGCGCATCGCCGAACCAACCCGGCCTGAACTCCAGATCAGCGCCTGATCACAGCTCTTCAAAAATGTAGTGCCAACTTTTTGGCTAAGCTATTGATTTCTCTTGAGCAGATGCCCGATTCTGCGCAAGTTGGGATAGCTGCCCAAGTCAGCTGCTTGCAGCCGACTTGGCGGCGTAACCCACCGGCACGGCGGCGGGTTACGCGGGCCGACCTCGCCACGGCGAGCTCGGCCGCTAAGCCGCCCTACAAGGACATGAACTTGTAGTGGAACCGGTCGCCGTCGGGCTCGACCAGCCCCACCGTCGGATGCGGGAAATGCACCGGCATCACGAACGTGCCCGACCCGGCGATCTCGCCGAGAAACCGCCGCCGCGAACGCGCCGCCTGCGCGCGGTCCCAGTCGAAGATCGTGGACCAGTCCGGCTCCCGGCACTGCAGCGCGTGGTGCATGAGGTCGCCGATGACCACGGCGCGCTGCCCGCCCGAGCGGATGTTGACGCAGCAATGGCAGGGCGAAT
>DASXIG010000019.1:0-6900 GCA_036498105.1 Xanthobacteraceae bacterium
CGGCCAGCGGCGGCTTGCCGCCCTTGGCCCGCATCGGGAAGGCGAGGAGCCGTAGCCGATGGTGGACAGGAGCGCGCCCGCGAAGAACAGCAACAGCCGAATTTTTCCGATCTATAAAAAGGAGAAATCGCAATGGCGCGCTGGCTGCAATCCACGGTGGTGGGCGCGATCAATGCCGAGCTTCTCGACCCCGCAATCCCGGTTACCGACGCGCAGTTCAGTAAATCCGGGAACGGACGTGATTTTTGGACAGAGCGTCTCGATGCGCACGATGAACAGATCGCACTTACGTGGTATAAATTGGGTGAACCGTTTCTGGTCCACACCCAACCAAATAGCGTGCCGAGCCGTCCCTATGGTATGTGCACAGTGCTGGTACCGGCGCTGGGTGCACGGCTCACTCGCAACGGAATTGAGGCCGAAGGCCGGCCCTGGCCGAGGGATCGCGAAGGTCGCCCATCCAGCACCTGTGTGCTGGGATTATGCGAAAGCTGGACCGCGGCCACTTAGACGATTCCGCCACTGCCGCGTCGGCGGGCAGTTCACCCGACACGCCTACTGACGCGAGCTAAGACGCGGCTACTGCGCTACTCTCGCGAGCGAAACTTGTTGCGACGACAGCCCAAAAGCGGAAACAGTCGAGCTATGACGCGAGGGTCCAGTGAATACGGATCAGATCGGAGGAAACGATGCGGTGGAGCGACGAGCGGATTTTGACCACCCATACGGGCAGCCTGCCGCGGCCGCCCGAGCTCACCCGGCTCTATGTGCGCCGCGCCCGTGGCGAGGCGATCGATCGGGCTGAGCTCGACCAGGTCGGCAAGGCGGCATTGCGCCGGATCGTCGATAAGCAGATCGAAGCCGGTGTCGATATCGGGAACAACGGCGAGCAGCAACGCGAGGCGTTTTTTCTCTACGTCCGGCACCGGATGAGCGGTTTCGGCGACAGCTGGCAGCGCTGGCCGCGCGGCGATGTCGAACGTTATCCGCTTCTCAAGGAACAGATGGCGCAAATGCTCGCCGCGCGCGAGGCTGTGGGCAATTACCAGCCACCCAAGGCGATTGGCGAGGTGCGTTACGTCGACGACACAGAATTGAATGCCGAGATTGCCGATTTTCGCACTGCCTTAGAAGCGAAGCAAAACGGCTTCGTCGAGCCGTTCATGACCGCGCCGTCGCCCGGGATCATTGCCGCCGCGATGAAAAACGAATTTTACGATAGTGAAGAGGCATATCTGGCTGCCGTCGCTACCGCCATCCAGGTCGAATACGAGGCGATCGTCAAGAGCGGTTTCCTTCTACAGCTCGATTGCCCGGATCTCGCGCTAGAGCGTCACCTAACCTACAACGATCGCCCGCTTGGCCAGTTTCTCGCGTTTGTCGAGCGCGTCATCGCGGCAATCAACAAGGCAATCGTCAATGTGCCGCGCGACCGGGTACGGCTGCATGTTTGCTGGGGAAATTACGAGGGGCCGCACGATCGCGACGTCCCGCTCGCCGACATATTGCCGCTCCTCCAGCAGGCTAATGTCGGTGGGTTCGTGCTGCCTTTCGCCAATCCCCGACATCAGCATGAATATCGCGTATTACAAAAATTCCCCCTCGCCGACGATCAGATCATTGCCGCCGGCGTGATCGACGATCTGACGGGCTTTGTCGAACACCCGGAAGTCGTCGCCGACCGGCTCGAAAACGTCGCGCGCACCGTCGGCGACCCGAGACGAGTAATGGCCTGCACCGATTGCGGCTTCGACACCTCGGCCGGTATGGGCCGGGTCACCGAAGACGTGGTATGGGCCAAGCTCGCGGCAATGGCCGAGGGCGCCCGTATAGCCACGCAGCGGCTTTTCTAGAGTTGGAAGAGCGGCCGCCAGTCGATCACGAGACTATGCATCGGCCAGAATGAGCGCTCATGCGGACGTAATCGTTCTCGGAGCAGGAATGGTCGGAGTCAGCGTGGCGCTGCATCTGCAAAGGCGCGGTCGGGACGTTGTTCTGATCGACCGGCGTGATCCAGGGGAAGAAACAAGCTACGGCAATGCCGGATTGATCCAGCGGGAAGCCGTGATCCCTTACACTTTTCCCCGAGAATTCGGCGTTGTCTTGAGCTATGCGATGAATAACCGCCGCGACGCCGTCTATCATCTGTCAGCGCTGCCGCGGATCGCTCCTTGGCTCTTCCGCTACTGGCAGAACGCAACCCCCGAACGGGTCGAACGATCGATGGAAGCGCTCGCGCCGCTGATGGCGCAATGCGTCAAGGAACATGACGCGCTGATTGTCGAGGTCGGCAGCGCGGCTCAAAGCCTCGTGAACCATAGAGGTTGGCTCAACTGCTGCCGCACAGAGAGAACTCTGCTCAAGGGCATTGCGGACGCGCATAGGCTCGAAGAATACGGCGTCGACTATACGGTGCTTACAGGGGGGCAATTGCGGGAGCTCGAACCGCATTTGTCGGAGGCACTCTCCGGAGCGATCCATTTCCGCGGCTCGCCGACTTCATCAGAACCGGGCATGCTAACAAAGGCTTATGCCGATCTCTTCACTCACAGGGGCGGACGCTTCCTCAAAGGCGATGCGCGCCGCCTGGCCTCGCACCCCTCGGGTTGGAGCCTGGTTTCCGACAAGGGCTCAATCGAGGCCCGCGAAGCGGTGGTAGCTCTCGGTCCGTGGTCCGACGAAGTCTTTCGACCGCTTGGGTATCAGATCCCTTTGGGGGTAAAGCGCGGCTACCACATGCATTATGGAGTTAAGGGCAATGCTACGCTCGGCCATTCCGTGCGGGACGCCGATGGCGGCTTTGCGCTCGCGCCGATGAGAATGGGTGTTCGCCTGACGACCGGCGTCGAGTTCGCTGATCGCGACGCTCCGCCGAGCCCTGTCCAGCTCGCGCGCGATGAACCGCTGGCCCGCGAATTGTTTCCGCTGACCGAACGACTGGAGCCCGAACCGTGGATGGGCTGCCGGCCTTGTCTGCCCGATATGGTCCCTGTAATCGGCAAAGGGGAGCGACACCAGGGTTTATGGTTCGCCTTTGGCCATGCCCATCACGGATTCACGCTCGGACCGGTCACCGGGCGGCTGCTTGCGGAGATGATGACTTGTGAGGAGCCCTTCACTGAGCCGTCGCGCTACGCCGCCTGCAGATTCCGGAATTAAGCTGCCACACGGTCACGTATTCATACAACGAGCAGACCGTGTTGAAACAGCGGTGGCGGCGGGGCCGGCCGCTATATCAATCTGCCTTGAAGTGCAGAGTAAGTTTCGGCGGCGGTCTTGGGGAGTTGCGCGAGATGGCCGGCCTCGCCCCAGCAAACCGGCAATCTGCCGGCTCAATGGCTGAAGGGGGTGAACTTGGAAATGATCGAAGCCGTCACGTCGAGCAGTGGCACCAGCTCGACGACGCCAGCAAGCAGGCACTGCTGCGGCCCGAGCGTGGCGCTGCGGTCGTCGCGAAGGGCAGCTTCGGGTCATGGGCGGCGGTTCGGGGGTGTTTATAGAGCTTCCGCTTCTCCACCGATCACCACCGCTTGCTACGCTGCGACACACCGCCGACTTTGCCAGCGGCGGACACCGGACCGCGGGGCGCGGACATCTCCAGGGCAGACGGACGGGGGGACCGCCGCGGGCATTGGCGGCCCGCGACTTGCTCAGCCGGCCAGGAAATCCGCGACCAGCCTCGCGAATTCCGCAGGCTTCTCCATCTCTGGCATGTGACCGCAATTCTCGATGACGACAAGCCGCGAGCGCGGGATGGCACGTTGATAGATCGCGCCACTATCGATCGGCGTGATCGCGTCGTCGCGTCCCCACACCAGCAATGTCGGCGTGCGGACGCCGGGCAGGATATGGCGCAGCGTCAGGCTGTGCATGTAGGGCTTCCATGCGATCCGGCAGGTCATCTCGCGTTGCTGCTCGACAAGATCGGCCTCCTCCGGTGTCCACTCCTTCCCCCAGTAGCGCATGAATTCCGACGATTGCTCGGGCCGGTGGAAGGCGCGCCGCAGTCCGGTCAATCCCGACTCCAGGAAATAATCGAAGATCTCGCCTTGCTCGGGCTTGATGCCCATTGCGCCGACGAGGACCATCTTGTTGAAGAACGGCGGCGCCACGGTCGCGATCTCGGCGGCCACCCACCCACCGAGCGAGCAGCCGATCACGTTCACCGGCGTGCGAAGATCGAGATCCCGGGCTAACCATGTCACCCAGGCGGCGAGATCGTGAACGCCCATGACCCAGTCCGGGCGGGTCGACCGGCCGTAGCCGGGAAGCGATGGAACGATCACATCGTAGTGCTCGGCAAGATGTGCAAAACTCTCCAGCCAGCCCGGCACACCCAATTCGCCGTGGATCACGAGCAGCGGTGTGCCGCTGCCGCCGCGCCGCAGCTCGACCGTGATTCCGGCGGCCTCGACCAGCCGCGGCGGGTTGTTCATTGCGGCCACGGCGTGACCTCCTTTCCGGTGAGGAGCGCGGATTGATGCTCCCGCAGAGCCGGGATGACTTCCTTGCCGAGGAGCTCGATGCCCCGCATCGTGGCCTCGTGCGGCTTCTTGCCTTCGCGCGCCCAGAAGGTCAGATACCCAGGATCGGTGCGGTCGATGATGTGCTTGAATTTCTGGATGATGGTACTGGGGCTGCCGGTGACGATCAGGCCGGCGCGGATAGCAGCCTCGTAGGTGCCTTCGGACATCCGCCGCTCTCTGGCCATGTTGCCTGTCTTGGCCTGTTTTGACATGTAGCCGGGCGGCGCCATCCATTCCGGATGCGGCCCGCCGCCCGTCACGCCAGCCGAGCCGGTGCCGGCGGTCAGCGCTGAGGCTGCGACGCCGCCGCTGCGCCCGATGACGGACGCGCCGCCGTAATGGTGGCGGCCCATCTCGTAGGCTTCTTCGTCCGTATCCATCACGCAGGTGTGGATGAGGTAGCCGAGGTGCTGTGGCGTGGGCACCCAACCATCCTCTTGCGCGACCTCGTGGTAGATGTCGCGGCACGTGGCGGTGGCATCGAGGGCGCTGCCCAGGACGAGATAGGTGATGCGCTGCCGCGCCGCCCAGCGGATGGTCTCCGGGCTCAAGATGCCGGCCGCCCAGATCGGCGGGTGCGGCTTCTGTAGCGGCAGCTGCCACGGATTGACGACGCGCAGGTGATAGTGCTTGCCCTCCCAGCGGAAGGGGCCGGGCACGGTCCAGGTCTTCTTGATCAGCGCGAAGGCTTCTTCGAACCGCTCGCGGTTGTAGGCGGGATTGGCGTTGGTCGAGAGCTGCTCTATGCCGGTGCCGCGCACGAAGCCCGAGATGATGCGCCCGCCCGAAATCAGGTCGAGCATCGCGATCTCCTCGGCGACCCGCACTGGATTGTCGTGAATCGGCAGCGGATTGCCGATCAGCGCGATCGTGCCCTTGATGCGCTGGCTGATCACCGCCGCCGAGATGTTGACGCTCTCCTGCATCGACAGCACGTTGTTGTGGTGCTCGTTGCACACGGAGCCGTCAAAGCCCATCTCGGACGCGTATTCGTGCTCGCGCAGGAACATCTGCCAGAGGTCGCGAGCCTTCTCGCGGTCGAAGATGCTGTTGGGGAACAGCAGCGCCGAATAGCCGTATTGCTCGAGGGCTTCGATCGGATAGGCGTTGTAGCCCATCTCCGAGAAGAAGAAGAATTTGCGCGTCATCGCATGGCTCCTGTCGCGCGTCGGTTCCATTCACATTCAACGTCAATCACGGCCGCGTCCGCAACGGGGTCAGCTTGCGACGTGCCGACCGGCGGCAAATGCGTGCCACGGCCAGATTGATCCGCAAGCTGACGTTGCCGATCGTCCATGTCCTGTTCAGCAACGTGAAGACCTGGCTCAACGGCACCTTCCACGGCGTCAGCGCCAAGCACTTGCCGCGCTATGCGCGCGAGTGGAACTGCCGATTCAATCGGCGCCAACGCATCGCCGATCTCACCGACTTCCTGCTCCGACGAGCGGCCACCCGGCCAACCATCACCTATCGCCAACTCGTCGACGGCGCTCAGCTCAACGGCGCCATACCTGCTTTAACCGGATAGGGAGGCTGCTGATATAATGCCTGTAATCGACGGAGTCGCTTATGGAACGCCGCAGATTCGGCACGCCCCGCGCAGGTGACGGATGAGGAACCTCCAGCCGTAGGCATCAGCGGGCGGCAGCGTTTCCCAGCCGTCGCTGCAACGTGCCCCGATCGCCTGGGCCATGACGGCGTGGGCGGCGCGGCAGCCCTCCGCCCCGATCTTGTCGCGCAGATACCAGATTATGTTGTCGTGCAGCCGCAGCGTGCGCGCGCCGAGATCGAGCGATTGCAGCAGCGACAGCGCATCCAGCCGTCGGACGAGATCGTCCGTTTGGTCCTCGTCGACCCCGCCGGTCTGCGCCCACAGCGCCTCGATGACGCGCAACGGCACGTCCTCGTCCTCGGGCAGGATTGCCAGCTCGCCAAACCGCATCGCCTCGGCCGCGTCGAGGTCCTCGACACTCGCGGCAATGCAGAGGCGGATCGCCCTGTTGCGCTGGGTCTCGTCCTTCGGGTCGAACACGAACGGCCCGTCTTTCGCGAGCCGGCGCTCGAAGCGTGCGATAGCATCGAGTAGCCGGTCGTGCTTCTCCACGCGGTCGCGGAGCCAGCCGTTCGCGATGGCGAGCATCTGCGCCCAGTTGCCCAGCCGTTCCGCGAGATTGGCCAGCCGAGCGGCGGATCCCGGCTCACCGGCAACCGGCAGGTTCATCGCGATCAGGCGCGCCGCCTCGGTCGCGCGCATCTCGTCGATCAGTACCTCGGTATGCCGAACGGCCTTGAGCACATATGGCAGCCGCGTCGTCACCAGCCGCACGCAGTTCAGCCCGCCGCGCAGGAACGGGCGGAGCTGCGCCTCCCGCCA
>DASXIG010000020.1:0-5586 GCA_036498105.1 Xanthobacteraceae bacterium
CGCGCACGCACTGCTGCATGACCCTGTCGCTGCGGTCGAGCGGGCGGTCGATCCACGCGCACGGCGGGTTCGCCAGAGCTCGCTGAGCGAGTCGTCAGCCTCGAGGCCAGCGCAAGCAGGACCGGAAGCACCTGCTCCTGCCAGATCCAGGTTCGTGATGGATCGGTTGCGGCGAGGAAGCGCAGGCATTCCTGTGCGCGCCTGCACCAGGCGGATACGACAGCGTCCGGCGCGTTTTCATCCGACGCAATTGCGATCCCCTCATCGCGCAGGCGCAGAGGATCGGGGATGCTCGGGAACGAAGGAGCGGACGCCGCTGTCGCGGACACGTTCGGTGCGGCGCCAGTTCCATCCAGTTCAGCCACAAGCGACATATCCATCAGCCGGTTCCGTCATTGAGCAACTGTGCTGCTGATATCGCCGGCGCCGTGACGGCCATCACTCAAACGCGCATTTGTGGCGCTGCGAGGGCGGGGTTACCGGTTCTCGGAACATTTCCGGGCTACGCCAACATAACGCGGCCGTGGGTCCCGGATGCGGCGCAACGCGAGCGCATCCACGCGTCCTCAGAAACTTCCGACGCTCCTGCGCGAAGCGGTGCGCCGCTGATCCGGGACCGCCCCAAGCTTAGGCCTGCGTGTAGGGGCGGGTTTGAAACCCGCCCCAACAAGGCACGGAGCTTTGTGCGGTCCCGGGCCTGAGCAAGATTCGACCGATGCGTGATGGTAATCACAGCAAGGCGATGGGCTTTGTGCGATGTCAGCGCGAACTGTCCAAACAGTCCGAGGATAGCGCAATGACCACTGCTCATGATGCCGTAAGGAAATTCGGGGCGAACCTCGTGCCGCAGGCGGCCTCTTTCAAGCCCACCGAAAGCCGGCTGGATAAGCGCCTGGTTCACAAGTCCCATGATGAAAGCGTCGTGGTCTCTCACATCGAAGCAGTGCCGCCTCCCGAGACCCTGAAACGCAGCGCCGAGAATCCCGGGTCGGGCCGGACCGATCATTTCCGCGCCGTCCTTCGTATGGATCGAGACCATCCCCTCTTCTTCGACCGTGATTGCGGTCACGTCCATGCCATTTGCCTGATGGAGGCCGTGCAGCAGACCTCGATCGCGATCGCGCATCTGTTCTACGGCGTACCGCTCGACGTGGAATGCGTGCACACGGAGTGCTCGGCCCAGTTTCGCAGCATGGCCACGATGGACGATCCACTGATCGTTGAGCAGATCATGAGCGGGCATATCTACCGCCGAGGACGCCTGGTCCGCATGCAGGCGGTGGTCGTGATCCGCCAGGGCAACCTCGAAAGAGCGCGCTTCACAGGAACCGCGGTCCTGTTGAGGAAGGAGCAGCTGAAGTACCTGGAAGAGCGTGCCGCCGCTGGTGATCTCCCAAATCAGGGCTTCGTGCAGCCGGCCGGAGATTGCTCATGACCGGCATGCGCACCAGGGCGGCCGGCGCAGGTCCGGTCATGATTGCCTCGCCTGCCGACCTCAACAGTTATCCCTTCTTTGCCTTCAGGATCTGGTACGGCATGACCCTTTCGGCCTGGCTGTCCGTGCTGATGCGCAATCGTTTTGCGGTCTCCCCGTCGCGGATCGGTTTCGCGCTGTTCGGATTCGTCACCGCGATCCTCCATTCCAGCCTGAACGTCATTCAGAGGCTCCTCTTTGCGCGGCGCGTGCGCGAATGCGTGCTGGACGCGCCGCCGATCTTCATCATCGGTCACTGGCGCACCGGGACGACCTTCCTGCACGAGCTGCTCACGCTCGATGCGCGCTTCACAGCACCCAGTACCATCGAGTGCTTCGCGCCGGCTGCATTCGGTGGCCTGCTGCGCCGGTTCACCTTCGTTCTCCCGGCCAATCGACCCATGGACAACATGCTGGTCGGCTGGGATCAACCGCAGGAGGACGAATTCGCACTGATGAATCTGGGCTTGGGCTCGCCATACGAAGCCGTTGTCTTTCCCAACAATCGACAGGCGTGCCATCCCTACCTGAACATGACCGCGCTTGCCCCGGACGAGCTCGCGGCGTGGAAGGCCGGATTCCTGGGCTTCCTCCAGCAGGTGAACCTGCGCGGAAAGCGGGAGGAGGAGCGCCCGGGTTCGGCAGCGCGAACCATTGTGCTGAAATCACCCACCCATACGGCGCGGCTGCGCATCCTGCGGCAGATGTTCCCCGATGCGAAGTTCATTCACATTGTACGCGATCCCTGCGAGGTGTTTTCGTCCACGCTGCGGCTGTGGCGGGGGCTCTTCGAGACGCAGGGCTGTCAGAAACCGGAATTTGGGGAATGCGCGAACGGTGCACCCGACCTCGAGCGCTATGTCTTCGAGAACATGAACGCGCTGTACCGGGATTTCTTCCAGGAGATCGCCGAGATCCCCGCTGAGAATTTCTGCCACTTGCGGTACGAGGACCTTGTGCGGGCGCCGGAAGCGGAAATGGCGCGGGTCTACCGCCAGCTGGGCCTCGGCTCATTCGGTGAAGTGCATCCCAGGCTGCAAGCTCATCTCAGTGGGCTCGACGGCTACAAGCCAAACCGCCATCGCATCTCGGAGCGGCAGCGCGCCGAAGTGAGCCGCCGCTGGGGCTGGTACATGGACCGGTTCGGATATCGCGCGGTCGCCGGCATGCCGGCAGCGGAGCGGCCGCTACGGCACACCACGCGCGAGCTCCTTCCCGCGTAGGACATGCGCGGCGGTGTGTGTCCGGAAAGCGGCGCAGCGCGCGGCGTATGCACGAGCCCTTCTCACATCTGATAAAGCATGAACAGCGGCCGCTCCGGATGCCCATACGGCGGTCGCGGGTGCGGCTGCGAGCAGATGCAGCAGGCCTTCTTTCATCGGGCTGTTCCCGGCGCGAGCCATTGCAAGGGGCCGCCGCTCAACCAACGCTCTCCCTCACGATAAAGCGTGGCGATTTCGGGTCCGTCCAGACCGGGCAGATGCCGGTTGACGGAATAGCCCGCCTTGGTCTGTACATAACCCAGATGCCGGTAGCCCGCAGGAAACTGCGAAAGCAGCCCCTCGTCGAGCTTGATCTGAGCTGACGGGTCGACCGGATCGAGGCGGTCTTTTTCATAAATCGGCTGGCGCAACACCAGCCCCCAACGCTCGTTGCGCCGATCGAGGAAATCGTAGAACCGCCCGGTACAAACCACGTCGCACAGCACGCCGCCGACCGGCGAACGCTGGGCAATGGTCATCTTGGTCTGCGCGACGGCGCGGGCCCCGGAAAGGTCGATGGCCATTCCACCGAGCGCATGCCAGCTTCGCATGCCCTTCGACCATCCCTGCCGGCAGACATCGATGAACTGATCGGCGGTGCCCTCGAACCATGTGGCAATCATCCGGCCGTCATCGTGCCAGACGGATCGGAGGCGGGCCCAGTCGCCGGTATCGCGCCAGACGGCCCAGCTCTCGATCAGGTCGCGGATTGCCTGGCGGTCCGCGGCGAAACCGGACGTGCTCACACTCACCATCGCATCAAGGCAGAGCGAGGGATGCCTGCAGTCAGACCCGCCGTGCGTACCGTCCTGTGCATTGAATAGTGTGCCTTCTGTTGGTCGGCGACTTGCGTTTCCTGTACGCAGGATGCAAGCCGCAGTCCAGCGGGCGAGCACGCCCCGAAGCGATCAACATGACGAGCCCGCATTCCTCGCAGGAGCAATGGCATGCAGAGATGCGCAGCGAGAGTCACGACGGCGGGCGGGAAAGGCGGTCCAAGCGTTGAAAACGCCGAACCTCTGAGGCAATGAGATGCCCCTTCATCTTTCCATTGCTTGCCGCCCGTACGATCGCGTTGCCGCACTGATGGACGGCAGAGTGGCAGTGGAAGGTTGCACCACTTCGATGTTGCCGCTGCCGGCCGAGGAGATATTCAGCCGCGCCTATGGCAGGGCGGAGTTCGATGTGACCGAGCTCTCCATGAGCAGCCACATCGTCACGACCGAGAAGAAGATTTCGCCTTACGTCGGCATCCCCGTATTCATTTCCAGGATGTTCCGGCATCAGGCGATCTATGTTCGGAACGACCGCGGAATTTTGGCCCCGAAGGATCTCTGCGGCAAGACGCTGGGCGTTCCCGAGTACCAGATGACGGCGGCGCTCTGGGTTCGGGGCATGCTGTCCGACGTTTACGGAGTGAGAGCCGAGCACATTGCGTGGCGGACCGGCGGCCTGCAGCAGCCGGGCCGGCGAGAAAAATTCGGCATGACGTTCGGCCCACCGCTCGATGTGCAGCCCATTCCGTCCGACCAGACGCTCGATGCATTGCTGGCGCGCGGCGATCTGGACGGCATCGTCACCGCGCGGCCTCCGCCGTGCTTTCTCAATGCATCCGCACCCGTGCAGCGATTGTTTCCTGAATTCGTGGCGGAAGAGCAGGCCTACTTTGCCCGCACCGGCCTCTTTCCCATCATGCATCTCATCGGCATCCGAAAAGATATTTACGAGCGCAACCCGTGGCTCGCGTCGTCACTGTTCAAGGCGTTCGAACAGGCCAAGGCGGCCTTTTTCGCCGGGATCGAGGACGGCAACGCCCTGCAGGTCACGCTGCCCTGGTCGCTCCACTATTATGCGGAGACCCGCCGGCTCATGGGCGCCGATTATTGGCCTTACGGCCTGGCAAAGAACGGCGCCGCGTTGGATGCAATGCTGCGCTATTCGCGCGAGCAGGGGTTGACCAGCGACAGCTGCGACGTAGGCGAGCTTTTCGCGCCCTGTGAGGAGGCCCAAGCGCAAGCCTGATGCCAAGACGATGGATGCGTGGGTCAAGAGCCCGGTCAAGCCCGCACATGACGGCGTGAGCAACGTTAGTGGCTTCCATCGCAGCCCCTTCTCGACCAGCGTAACGCGCACCTTCTGGCTGCAGACCGAATTTCCGAAGTCATAAAGAATGAGCATGCCTGACGCTCGTGCAGATGGTGAGTACACCGGACCGCGGCCGATCACACCAAGGGGGTCGCGTCCCGTGTTCAGCGGCGAGGATCTCCAGAATGTCGATCGCGACAACGCGGCCTAGTACCCGGAATCACAATTGGCTGATACAGCAGCGAGGGTTTTAAGTCAGATTTCAACGAACGTCGGCACTTGCTCCACAGTTCTCGACACAATGCCTCAACGCCGCCGGCAAGACCAGGACCCTATGATCCGGTGAGGCATAGCGACATGCGATCCTATAACTCACGTTTCCCTGTATTTTTGAGCTATAGAACCGAGCGTCCTATCGCTCATGACCTTCCGGCCCATGGACCAATCGGACTGCGCTGGGCGAGCGGCGCTTTAGGTTGGTGAATGAGAACCAAGAAGGTTGAAAAAAGCTCTTGCAATTGAAACGTAACTCAAGTACGAATAGGCACCCTTCAGAGGTATGTCCGATCCGGTCCGCCATCGGCGCGCCGGGTTGTTTTGTTCGGGCGATGCGGTGTCCTCGAAAAGTCGTGAAACGCCAATCTTGGTCTGGAGTTTGCGTAACTTAGACGTGTAGAGCAGATTTAGGTCGCGCAATTTTAGAAATTCGATGTATTTTTCGCGCTACCTCCTTGAAATACCGATATAATTCCAATCGAGCCAGAG
>DASXIG010000021.1:0-2328 GCA_036498105.1 Xanthobacteraceae bacterium
AAGGGGATGACCTATTTGCAGCGCCTACCCGAGGCCATCCCGGAAGGGCAATTCCTCGTGCACAATTCCGTGCGGCCGACGCACCCCCTCGGGTCGCATGGTTTCCGCGCGTGGCTGCAAGCGCAAGATGAGCACCTTGAACCCTGCGACTGTGGGTGGACCCCCGAGCTGGGTTCGCACTATCGCGTGACGCTGAAGATACCGGTGCGCGACCGAGCGGCTCGATCCACCGACTTCGCCTGACTCTCTGGTCGAGGGGAATGGATACGAACTTGTATGGGGCTTTTCCTGTCAAGCGGTTGTTTTGGGTTGTGCTGACCGTTTTTTGTTCGGAGCGGGAAAGGCCGTTTTTCGTCCCGTCGCCTGCGATCAGGTTCGCGGAGCGCGCGGAAGGGGTCAAGGGACCGAAACGGTAGCAAAGCTTGGCGGCTTGCCGCCTAGCGTCGCGTGTGTTTCGCAGCGCCTTGACGCCTGAGCACGCGGAGCGATGATGAACTGCGACAGGGGCTTTTTGCATAGCTTCGGCGTCTGACGGTGCCTGTCTGTTGAGGATCCGAGGGAAGCTCGCCATTTGGGGCGCAGCTTCGCGCCACAAACAAACTTGTATGCGGCAGGTCCGTTTGGATCCTGACCATGATGCAGTCATGCGCATCGGCGGCGAAACTCCGGGCGGCGGGCCCATTCTCTCCGTCGGCATGTCAGCCACGTCATGCTGCGGGTCCACACCACCTCGGATCGTCAGTCAGCAGTTCGGCCCTAAAGCCAGCCGCGAGTGCCGAAGGCAAGAAGATGTTTCTCTCATCTGCCGGAGGGCCTTTCAGCCTGCCGGGCGCAGGATGACGCCCTCCAGTAGCTCGCCGGTGGTGACAAAACGCCAGAGCCCAATGAGTAGCTTGCGTGCCAGGGCAACGATCATCGTCTTGCGCGTACTTACACGGCCGTCGGCGGTGCGAGCCTGATACCACAATGCCAGAGCGCTGCCCTTCTGAAACCGCAGAAAGCGCCAAGCGAGCTGGACCATACCACGACGGACCCGGGCGTTGCCGGCTCTGGCGAGCCCTTGTTCGCGTCGGCGAGCGCCACTTTCGTCCGGCGCACCCGTCAAGCCGGCATAGCGCGCCACCGCTTTGCGATCACGCATCCGCCGGGTGAGCACCTCATGAACGAGCATATCTGCCGTCTCAATGCCGATCCCGACGACACGAGCCAGCAGCCGCACTTTGGTCTGTGGCCCGCTCTCGCTCTCAGGCTGTTCTAATCGCTTCTGGCGAGCCTTCTCGATTTGGTTGATCTGGCCGACAACGAACCCCAGCCGCGCCAGATCGCGTTGCAGCTCGGCCAAGGCATTTGGCGGCACCGGCGTGCCCTCCGGGGTGTGCATGGTTGCCAGACGTTCGGCCGCTTGGCGCAGGGTTGGTTTGAAATTGCGAATGCCCAGCCTGGCCAGCGTGCCCTTCATGCGGTTCACAAGCAGCGTGCGTTCCTTGACCAAGCACTCGCGCTCCCGATTGGGCCGCTTGGCGTCCTCTTCGGCAATCGTTGGCACGCGCGCCATGCTGCAATGGCCCCGTTCGCCACGCAGCCACCCCAGGAACCCGCGCTTCAGCAACTCGGTGTCGAGCCGATCGGTCTTTGCCCGGCGATGTTCCCGCGACACGGCCACACTCGAGGGATGGATCACGTGTGCCTCGACCCCACGCGCCTCCAGCCAGCGCGCCAGCCAGAAGCCGTCGCGGCCGGCTTCGAAGGCAACCGCAATCCGCGTGATAGTGTGGCCAGCCCTGACTGCCTCGTCGCGCCAGCGATGCAGTAGGGCAAGCAGCCGCTCTGGGCTCGGCTCCAGCTTCTTGCGCGGCTGACGCTCAATGCCGGGAAGGATGCCGCCAACCAGCCAGCTCGACTGGCTCATCTCGACCACGGCAATGATCGTGCTATTTTGGTCCAGGGCGACGAGGGACCTGCTCAAGTCGTTCGGCTGGGTCATCGCGGCACTCCATCGGTTAGTTGCAGCGACGAAGTTGCCATCTTCTCGTCGCCCGTCCCATAGCATCTCTCCTCTGGAGGAAGCCGGATTCGAACCATCGGTACCGCGTGATACGACCGAGATTTCGAGAGGGGCTCCTGTCGTCCCTGCTTGATTCTCCGCCAGCGGAAAAGTCGGCGAACGAGAACTGACACACGACGACGACCGGGCTCCCCCAGCGGGACCGATGGTTCGAATCCGCTTTCCTCCAGCGGAGAGTCACGAGCGAACCGATCGATCCCCCGGGATGGAACGAATGACCGTGTCTGATTCACCCTCCTGGCCCGCTGACACCCAGATCGGGC
>DASXIG010000022.1:0-3829 GCA_036498105.1 Xanthobacteraceae bacterium
ACCCATTCGCACGGCCAGGGCCACGCCACGGTGTTCTCGCAGATGGTGCACGACTGGCTCGACGTGCCGCTCGAATCCATCCGTTATGTGCAGGGCGATACCGCCGAGGTGGCGATCGGCCGCGGCACCTACGGCGCGCGCAGCGCGGTGGTCGGCGGCAACGCGCTCAAGGCTGCAAGCGACGCGATCATCGAGAAAGCGAAGGCCATGGCGGCGACCCTGATGGAGGCGGACGCGGGCGACGTCGAGTTCAAAGACGGGCAGTTCCGCGTCGTCGGCACCGACAAGGCGATCGGCATAACCGACGTGGCCAAAGCCTCCTATGCCCCGATGGGGCCACTCACGGACAAATTCGGCATCGGGCTGCAATCGAGCGGCAGCTTCAGCCCCACCCCGCCGAGCCATCCCAACGGGGCGCACACCTGCGAGCTGGAAGTGGACCTGGAGACCGGCGCGGTGGTGGTCGACCGCTATTTCGTGGTCGATGACCTCGGCCGCGTGCTCAATCCGCTGATCGTGCGCGGGCAGATCCACGGCGGCGTCGTGCAGGGGCTCGGCCAGGCGCTGCTCGAGCACCAGGTCTACGACCGACAATCCGGGCAGCTCCTGTCCGGCAGCTTCATGGATTACGGAATGCCGCGCGCCGACACCATGCCCGATATCGCGGCGCAACTGGAAGAGATCCCCTGCAAGACCAACCCGCTGGGGGTGAAGGGAATCGGGGAATCCGGGACCATCGGCGCGCCGCCCACGGTGATCAACGCGCTCCTCGACGCGCTCAAGCCGCTCGGGATCAATGAGATCGACATGCCGGCAACGCCGGGCCGCGTGTGGCAGGCAATCGCGCAGGCACGCGCGGCGTGAAGATGCCGCGCGACGTTCAAAGGTGGGTAGGCCGCAGGCCTTCGCGCACCGTAAACCACCGTCCGCCGCATGCGTTGGATTACGCTCGCAGCCTGAAGGCCGCTTCCCGATCTACCCTACGACATGGCGGCGGCGATTTTTTCCGCCAGCATGATGGTCGGAATGTTGGTGTTGCCGCGCGGCAGGGTCGGCATGATGGAGGCGTCCACCACGCGCAGCCCCCCGATGCCGTGGACGCGACCCACCGCATCGACGACCGCGCCGGGATCATCATCGCGCCCCATGCGGCAAGTACCCACGGGATGGAACATTCCGGCGACGTTCTCGCGAACATGCTCTGCCAGTGCATCGTCGTCCTCGACCAGGGCGGCGAGATCCACGCGCCGGTCGGCGAGCGTGGAGAAAATGGGCGCGGCTAGCGGCGGTGCAAGATCGATCAGCCTGGCGATCAGCGCGCTCTTGAGCTTGTTGGCCGCGGTGATGCGGTTGAGCCGGCGCAATCGATCGGTGAACTTCACCGGGAAGGTGAGAGCGCTCACCGCGCGCACTTGCTCGTGCGCGAGAATCTCGACTGCCCGGCGGAACCCCTGCATGAAGCGGCGCAGGTCGAGCTCATCTTCGGTGAAGTTGAACTCGACGCGAGGATAGCTCGCTTCACCATGAGGCAGCGTGACGCGGCCGCGCGCCAGGGGCTTGAGCAAGGTCGGGGCAAGGTTCGCCACCTGCTCTCCCAGCGGCGACCAGGACGTCTTGCACTGCACATTGATGTACATATCCGAAGCCGGAGCCCCGGGAAGCCCGGAGCTGTAGCGAAACGCGGTCATGGGATGCGGCCGTACCGCTGCGGACTGCCGAGCTCCGGGACGTTGCAGCAGCCCGATGAAAATGATGGCGTGGTTGGAGAGGTTCTCGCCCACGCCGCCAAGCGCCGCGCGTATCTCGATGCCGAGGTCGCGGAGCTGCGCGGGTGGGCCTATCCCGGCTCGCAGCAGAAAGGCGGGTGAATGAATGCCGCCCGCGGCCAGGATCACCTCGCGGGCGCGAAATTCCTTGTCCTCATCGCCTACCCTGCTCACAACGCCGGTCGCGCGACGGCCGTCGAACGCAAGACGCGCTGCGTGCGCGCCGTTGATGATCGTGAGGTTGCGGCGCGCGCGCACCGATGCATCCAGATAGCAGATCGCCGCCGACGCGCGCTTATGCGGCCAATTGCTCATGGGCACGGCGCCATAGCCGTCGCGAAAATCGGCATTCATGTCGGCGATGAACGGGATTTGCCGTTCTTGCGCGAAGGCATGGACCGCCTTCGACAGCGGCGCCCAATCCTCGGGCTTCGTGCGCCGGATCGGGACCGGTCCGTTGTTTCCGTGCAGCGCCCCGTCGAAGTCCAGGTCGTGCTCGAGCTTGCGGAAGAAGGGAAGCACGTCCGTCCAGCCCCAACCTTGCGCGCCGGAGGATTCCCATTCGGCGTAGTCGTCGGGCGTGCCGCGATAGGCAACCATGCCCATCACAGAGGATCCGCCGCCCATGAGGCGCGCCTGCGAATAGCTCACCGCAGGCGAGTTATCGCTGCGCCGCCAATGCACCTTGAGGCCGGGCCAGAAATAGGCGTCGTTGTAGTAGGACGTGGGATAGGTATCGAGCACATCGGCGGGCTCGCCGCCTGGCGCGGTGTCCTCCCCTGCCTCGAGCAGCAGCACCTTGTGCGCCGATCGCGCCGAGAGGCGATTGGCGAGAACGCATCCTGCGGCGCCCCCACCGATGATGATGGTGTCGAATTCCAGTCCCATGGATTTCGCGGATTGTTCCCCGATACGGGACGCGATCCCTCAGGTTTCCTGCACCGATTCGATGAGGTCCCTGGTGCGCGTCACGCGCGGCCAGGCGGCGTCGAAATCCGCCACCAGCAACTTGAAATCAGGCGATTCGGTGCGGCTGCGCAAGGTGGCAAGATCGCTGAACTGATAGAAAGCATAGTGCACCGAGGGATCGCTCCGGCTCCAGCAGCGCCAACCCTTCTCGGCCTGGAGCTTCTCCATTGCCAGGGGCAAATGATGGGTTGCGTACCACCGATCGAATTGCGCGCGATCGGATTCGCTCGCGACCTGCGCCCGCACCATGAAATACGCCTTGTTCACTTCCATAGGAACTTCAAATCGAAAACCGGCGCTGGAATCATAGCTTTGCTAGAGCCCCTTTGCCTTCGAAGTTCGTCCGAGGATGCCGCAATGTATCACGAACTTCGGAATCGGGGCACTAGCCGCTTGTCAGAGAATTGCGTTCAGGACTCCCTCTCGCATTTCTGCATGAAGCTGTTCTTTGCGGCGCCGGCGAGCTTCTTGCCATTCTTGTCGATTGCTTTGGGCTCGCACGCGTCGCGCTTGCATTTCTTCATGAAGCTTTCCTTGGCCGCGCCGGCAAGAGGTTGACCATTTTGTCCGATCGCCTTGCTTTCGCAGGTTTCCTGCGCCAGGGCCGAGCCGATGGCGAACATCGACATAAAGGCAATCAGCACTGCTCGTTTCATAGCTTCTCTCCTTTGCTGGTTTCCGGATCGGCTGTTCTTTGATTTTAGACGAAGAACATTCAACGCGTCCAGGAGCCTTGAACAGATCTCAATCCGCGCGCGCGCCCGTGAGCTTGATCACTGCCGCCCACTGCTCCCGCTCGCGCGCAATGCGCGCCGCGAAATCCTGCGCCGATCCCGGGCGTGCCTCGAAGCCAAGCTTCCGCAGGCTTCCCTGCATCTGGTTGGACGTCGTGACCGCGTTGGCTGCCGCGTTGAGCGCGCTGATGACATGTTGCGGGGCCATCGCAGGCGCCACCAGCCCCATCCAGGTCTCCTCGGGGTAACCGTCGAGCCCAAGCTCCAGCAAAGTGGGTACCTCCGGCAGTTCCGCCAAACGCCTTGCACTCGTTACCAGGAGCGGCCTGACCGCACCCTGCTCGATGTATGGCATCAGGA
>DASXIG010000023.1:0-6402 GCA_036498105.1 Xanthobacteraceae bacterium
TACCGATCGGAGGGAGGCGCCGCTGATCTCGCCCGCGTGGAGATGCGGGTCCCGCCATCGGCGCGTCACGAAATTCTTGCGGCTGTATCCCGGCTGCGTGCGCAGCATCGGGCGAACAAGGAACTCAGGCCTATCTGCAAAAAGGCGGCCTGAAAAAAAGCTAAAAAAGCTCTTGCAATTGAAACATAACTCAAGTACCAATAGGCATCCTTCAGAGGTATGTCCGACCTGGTCCGCCATCCTGGTCCGCGATCGGCGCGCCGGGTTTATTTTGTTCGGGCGATGCGGTGCCTCGAAAGGTCTTGAAACGCCATCTTGGTCCGGAACTCGTGTAACTTATACGTGTAGAGCGCGAGCCATCTCGCGCAATTTTAGAAATTCGATGTATTTTTCGCGCTACCTCCTTGAAACACCGAGTTAATTCCAATCGAGCCAGAGCGTTTTCCGGAACAGCGTAAGCTGGTTTTCCGCAGTATCCGCAGTAAATGCGACCAAATCGGAAGTGCTGGAGCGCTTTTCGTTCCAGCAACCCAAAAAGCCGTCTCGAAGGATGAGGTCGATTTGCTTGGTATCCTTGCAGTAAACAAGGACGGCCTGCCGATCGAGGTCGCCGATCGAAAACGGGATAAAGCAGTTCTGCGGAAGGCAACAGACGAGCCTGAGGTGATGCCGTCTCCCGACAAATTCGATGCGGTTGGGTGGAATTCGAGGCGGCCGTGAAGCCGTTGCAAGGAGCTGATGGTTTGCAGCCCGCAATTGCCAAGCATGTTCGGAAACAAAACTCGTTGGACAAGTGTCGAGCCTAATGCGAGCCCCGGATAACTCGCTGCTGTCGCTGAGCCCGGAGGGCCGCGCCCCGATCGGCGTCGCGCATTCCTCCTCGCAAAGCCGCCTCGCCGCCGCATCGGCTGCGGTGAGCGTCGACCATCTCAGCAAGGCGTTCCGCGGCAAGCCCGCCGTTTCCGATATCTCCTTCAGCGCAAGACACAATCAATTCGTCTCCATCGTCGGGCCAAGCGGGTGCGGCAAGACTACCGTGCTGAAAATGATCGCAGGCCTGGTCGAACCGACCAGCGGCTCTGTCGTGGTCAACGGGGAGAAGGTCGAAGCGCCCCTGCGCAACGCCAGCATGGTGTTCCAGTCACCGGTCCTGATGCCGTGGCGGACGGTTCTGGGCAACGTTCTGTTCTGCATCGAGCTGCGCGGCGATTCGGCCGCAAGATATCGCGCGCAAGCCCTCGATCTGGTCAAGCTTGCAGGTCTCAGCGGCTTCGAAAACCACTACCCGCATCAACTCTCGGGCGGCATGCAACAACGCGTGTCCATTTGCCGGGCGCTGCTGGTGCGCCCCAGCCTGCTGCTGATGGACGAGCCCTTTGGTGCGTTGGACGTGCTGACGCGCGAGCGCATGGGCTTCGAGTTGCAGAAGCTGTGGAGCCTGGAACGATACACGGCGCTGTTCGTCACCCACAGCATCACGGAAGCAGTCCTGCTATCCGATTCCATCGTCGTGATGCCCGGCATGGTAGGCCGGATGCCGGCAGTCACCATCGAGGTCGATCTTCCGCGTCCGCGCGATGCGGATATCATGAAGCATGCCCACTTCATCGAGCTTGCGGCATTGGTGCGCGAGCAGATCGAAGCGGGCTGGGCGGGGCAGCCGGCATGAGCCCAATCGTCCGCGCCGGCAAGATCGTGCTGATCCTGGCGGTGGTGCTGCTCCTGTGGGAATACGGCGCGCCGCTTGCCGGCATTCCAGGCTACGTGCTGCCGGTCCCGAGCGTCATCGTGGCCAAGTTCTGGGCCACGCGCGCCGCGCAGCTGTCGCATATCCTGGACACGACCATCACGACTCTGCTCGGGTTGGCGCTGGCGTTGATCGTGGGGGTATTTCTCGCCCTGGCCGTGGTCTATTTCAGAACGTTGCGGGCGCTCATGATGCCGATACTCGCGGCATTCAATGGGATTCCGAAAATCGCCATCGCGCCCCTCCTGGTGATCTGGTTCGGGCTCGAGATGGAATCGAAGGTTGTCATGGCCTTTCTCCTCGCGATGTTCCCGATCTTCGTCAATTCGGTAACCGGGCTCGGCGAGATCGAGCCCGACATCATCGATCTGGCGCGGCTGTCAGGCGGCACGCGCTGGCGCATCTTTACCCATGTCCGGCTCTATCATGCCGCGCCCTATATCGTGGACGCCCTGCGGGTCGCCTTTCCCCTGGCATTGGTGGGATCGATTGTCGGTGAGTTCATCGGCGGCAACACGGGCGTGGGTTACCTCGTTCTTTCCGGTCAACTCCAGATCGATACGCCGCTGGTTTTTGCGGCGTTGCTCTCGATAACGATTCTGGCGACACTAGGAACGGGCGCGATCGGGCTGTTTGAGCGGGTGTTCCTGCCCTGGCGCCCTTCCATGCGCAGGCAATGAACGAGGAAAGCACCGGCATGTCGATAGCGAGAAGCATCGTGGTCCGAGGAATGGCGGTGCTTGCAAAGGTCGTGCTTGCGATGGCGGTGCTCGCAACCGCCCTCCCGTCAGCCGCGCAAATGCCGGACAAGCCGAAGAAGATCACGGTGCTCACGAATTATGCCTTCTTCGGCCGGCATGCGCCGCTCTTCACCGGCGTCGACAAGGGATATTTCAGGGAAGCGGGTTTTGACGTGCAGATCCTGCCAACCACCGGCAGCGGTTTCGTCAATACCGCGATAGACGGCAACAAGGCCGATTTCGCGCTGACCGATGCCTCGGTGCTCGTTCAGAGCATCGCGAAGGGTGCCAAGATCCAGGCATTCGGCGTCTATCTCGACATCAGTGCAAACGGGCTTGCGTCCTTGCAGCCCATTCCGAGCCCCGAATCCCTGTTGGGGCGCAAGATCGCGGCGGCCTTGACCGACTCCTCCCGCATCGTTGTGCCGATCATCTACAACATGAAGCATCTCGATGCGAGCAAGCTCGAGTGGCAAGCCGCCGACCCCGGTACTTATTTTTCTCTGTTGCTCAGCGGCCGTGTCGATGTCATTGCCGCGGCGATGGATGCGGATCGCCCCGCCCTGTCGAAAGCAGCCGCGAGCCAGAACAAGCAGGTGCATTTCGGCGCCTTCGCGGACTGGGGCTATGATGTGTTCGGGATTTTTCTCGTAACCCAGGCTGCGCGCATCGCCGCGCACCCGGAAGAAGTCAAGGCGTTTGCGGCCGCCGTAGTGAAATCCGTCAAATACGCAATTGCCAATCCCGACGAGGCCGCTCGCATCATGGCCGAGAAGAATTCGACTTTCAATCCGGAGATCGTGGCGGCGCAATGGAAGGCGTCGGCGACCGCAATGCAGACCGACTACGTGCGCAAGCACGGCTACGGCATCGCAACGCTCGACCGGCTGCAGCGCACCATCTCGCTCGCGCGCACTGCGCTCAAGATCGAAACCGAGCTCCAGCCCGACCAACTGTTTGCGCAGGGACTGATCGCACCTTAGAGATAAAAAGCATGATCCGCTTTCCGACCACGCCCAATGTAGCAGCCGATCTCGTATCGCTGTTCCGCGCGGGCCTTCGCTCCTCGAAGGTGACCGAGGGCGAAGGCGTGGTCGTCTATGCCGATACGCTTTCCAATCCGCAGTATTCCGCAGCCTTTCTGGCCGCCGCGAAGGATCTCGGCGCACAAGCGTGCCAGATCATTCAACCCGCCATCCCGCAAGACCTCGAGCGCGGGATTGGACGTGCCGCGCCGACGCCAGTCATCGTCGAGGCGATGAAGAAGTCAGATTTCGTGGTCGATGTAAGTACCGGCGGTATGCTCTATTCGAACGCGCAGAACGAGATCCTGGCGACAGGCACGCGCATCCTGCGGGTGCGCGAACCCGACGATAGCCTGCTGCGGCTGCTGCCGCAGCAGGAGGTGCGCGCGCGAACGATCAAGGGCGGCGAGCGTCTTGGCGCAGCCGAACGATTGCGCCGTACTTCCGAAGACGGCACCGATCTTGCGATGTCCAAAGGGAATAGGCCGGTCGCGATTCAATACGGCATGGCGGACCAGCCCGGCCGCTGGGACCACTGGCCGACCGGATTGATCACGACAACCGTGATCGAGGAATCGGCTGAGGGCAGCCTGGTGATCGGTCGCGCCAGCATCGTTTTTCCCTTCGAGCGCTATGTCGCCGAGCCGATCAGGATCCAATTCCATCGCGGTGTCGCCACATCGATCGAGGGCGGCCGCGAGGCCATTATGCTGCGCGACCTGCTCGCCACCCAGAACTCACAGAATTGCCGGCGGGTTGCCCATATCGGCTGGGGTACTGACCACCGTGCGCGCTGGGACATCCTGGCCTCGCGCGGCGCGGACGGCGGAGGCGGAGCCGAAGCACGCTCAATCTATGGCGGCGTGCTGCTGGCGTTGGGCGAGAACCGCGATCTGCGCGGCGAGAATGCGGCGCCGCTGCATCTCGACATCGCCTTGCGGCGCGCGCGGCTCGAGCTCGATGGCGTTGCCGTGGTTGAAAACGGGCAAATCCTCGATCCGAATCTCGCCTGAACCATGATTGGGGAGCGCGTCGCAAGGGTCGAGGATGATCGATTCCTGCGCGGCGAAGCACGGTATGTCGCCGACCTGCGCATTCCATTCATGGCCGAAGCTCATGTCGTGCGCAGCCCGCACGCGCATGCGCGCATCCTGAAGATCGACAAGCACGCCGCGCTTTCCGCTGAAGGCGTGTACACCATCGTCACCGCCGCCGACCTGCCGCCCGAGCTTCCGCCCATACCGTGCCGCATCCCGACACACGGTGACATGATGCCATTCCTTCAGCCCGTCCTCGCGCGCGAAATCGTGCGTTACGTCGGCGAACCCGTCGCGGTGGTGGTTGCGGCGAGCCGTGAAGCAGCGGAAGACGCTGCTGCGCGAATGCTGATCGATTGGAAGCTGCTGCCGGTCGTGGCAAACGCGACCGCCGCACTTCGTTCCGACAGCCCCTACGTTCATGCCGCCGGCAATATTGCATCCCGGTGGCGGTTCGACATTGGCGACATCACCGGCGCCCTGGCGAACTCGGCCGCACACGTGCGCGAGACCTTCTCGATTCAGCGGCATTCGGCGATGCCTATCGAGACGCGCGGGCTGTTGGCACATTACGATCGCTCGCGCCGGCTGCTCGAAGTGTTCGGGCCGACCAAGGTGCCGCACACGAATCGCGCTCTGCTCGCCGCAATGCTCCGCATGAGCGAAGGCGATGTCCGTTTCGTCGAGCCCGATATTGGCGGCAGCTTCGGCGTGCGCGGCGAGTTCTATCCTGAGGATTTCCTGATTCCATGGCTGTGCCTGCGGCTGCACAAGCCCATTCGGTGGATCGAGGACCGGCTCGAGCACTTTTCCGCCATCAACCATTCTCGCGAGGCAAAATTCGAGGTGACGGCCGCCGCCGACGCCGGGGGTCTATTGACCGCATTCGACGTTCGTGTGGTCGCGGACCTCGGGGCCTACATCCGCACCCACGGCGATGTCGTTCCCTCCCATTCTTCGGCTTGCTTTCCCGGGCCGTACCGCGTCCGCAATTATCGCGTTGAGGCATTCGCGGTTCTCAGCAACAAAACCCCGAGCGGCACGATGCGGGCGCCCGGGATGTTCGAGGCCAATTTCGCCCGGGAGCGCATTGTCGATCTGCTCGCCGACAAGCTTGCGATCGATCGCGTGGAGTTTCGCCGGCGCAATCTTATCCGTCCACAGGATTTGCCGTGGCGGGTTGGCACCGAGAGCGTGCGTCGCGCGGTCATCTTCGACACCGGTGATTTTCCTGCGGTGCTCGATCGGGCAGTCGCCGAATTGGGATGGAATAGCGCATTGCCGGCGGAAGGGTCGGTCGCGCGTGGCCGCGGCATTGCCGTGCTGGTCGAGCCTTCGGGATTTGGTCCGTTTGAAGGGGCCCGGCTCGAAGTGGATGCCAACGGCTTTGTGCAGGTGATCAGCGGGTGCAGCTCCCAAGGTCAAGGTCACGAGACGGTACTTGCGCAGATTGCTGCCGAGGTGCTGACGGTTCCGCTCGAGCGCATCCGCGTGCGGCATGGCGACACTGGCCTGATTGCGTTCGGCGGCGGATCTTATGCCAGCCGCACTGCTGTCATGTCCGGCAACGCCGTGCATGCCGCGGCGACCGCCGTCAAGGACAAGGCCATCCGGGTCGCGGCAAGGAAATTGGAGGTCGCGGAAGAAGACCTTCACCTCGCCGCCGGTCGCGTGGAGCTTGTCGGCGCCCCAGGTCTTAACCTGACGCTCGGAGCCATTGCGCGTCTCGCCTCCCCGGGCAATCCGGAAATGCTCGCGGCACCTGGCGAAGCGAACATTGCCGACAATGACGGGCTCTCGGCCACGAGCTACATCCGCGCGGTGCCGAGCGGCACCAGCGTGTTTGCAGTCCA
>DASXIG010000024.1:0-3535 GCA_036498105.1 Xanthobacteraceae bacterium
AATTCGGAATCAACGTTCCGATCCAACCCGGCGAGAGCTCGCTTGTGCTCAAGTCCGAAACGGCGGGTGCGGAATCGACGGTGCAATTGGGGACGATCGGGGAAACCGCCCGCATCGTTCAATCCCTCGTGGAGGCAAAAAAATCACGTCGATGAACCGTGTCGTCATCACCGGAATCGGGGTCGCCTCCCCGGTCGGATCGAGTGTCGACGAATTCTGGACGGCGCTGGTCGAAGCCCGATCGGGGATCGGCCCGCTCACGGTCATACCCACCGAGCGTCTGAGCACGCGCATCGCAGCGCAGGTTGCCGGTTTCGACCCGGATGCGCATTTCTCGCCCAAGCAGATCCCTCTGCTTGACCGCTTCGCCCAGTTTGCGGTCTTCGCTGGTCGTGCCGCCATGCGCGATGCCCAATGCGAGATTTCCGAACAACTGGCACTCGATGCGGTAACCGTGATCGGCAGCGGCAGCGGCGGGCAACGCACGCTGGATGAGGCCTATTTCAAGCTCTATGGCCAGAACGGCGAAAAGATGCACCCGCTCTCGATCCCGCGCTGGATGGTCAACGCCGCCACCAGCAACGTCTCGATCGATCTCGGATTCAAGGGGCCGGCCTGGACGGTGACGACGGCCTGCGCGTCCGGGACGCACGCCATCGGCCAGGCGTTTCACATGGTCCGCAGCGGTCAGGCGCCGATTGCCGTCGCAGGTGGAACCGAGGCGTGTCTCACCGTCGGCTCGATCAAGGCATGGGAGGCGCTGCGCGCCTTGAGCACCGATACGTGCCGGCCTTTTTCGAGAAATCGATCCGGCCTCGTCCTGGGCGAGGGCGCCGCGATGTTCGTGCTGGAACCGCGCGCCCGTGCCATGGCGAGAGATGCACGCATCTACGCCGAGCTGCTGGGCTTCGGCATGAGTGCCGATGCCTTCGATATAACGGCAGCGGACTTGGACGGCGGCGCGCGCGCCATGCGGGCTGCCCTACGGGACGGGCGGGCGAACCCCGAGGACATCGATTACGTCAATGCCCACGGTACGGGGACCATACTCAACGACCGGACGGAAGTGCAGGCGCTGAGAAAAGTGTTCGCCTCGTACGCCGATCGCCTGCCGGTATCTTCAAGCAAGGCCGTCCTCGGCCATGGCATGGGGGCAGCCGGGGCGCTCGAGGTCGCTGCCACCGCGCTTGCCCTGCATACGCAAACCATTCCGCCGACAGCGAATTTCACCGAGCCCGATCCTGCCTGCGATCTCGACTGTGTGCCGAACGTCGCCCGCAGCGCGCGCATCCGCACAGCGATGTCGAACTCATTTGCTTTCGGCGGGCTCAATGCCGTTATCGTGCTCGGTCGGGCGTGACGCTGCGCTCCTGCAAGAGACGAAGTCTCGGGTAGATTTCCTTCATGACCGAACCTGCCCGGCCGCTGCGAATCCTGGAAATCGGCAGCGACTGTCTGTTCGCGCTGGCGGTGCCGGCACAGACCGATTTTTATTGGACCGGCATCCGGCTGCGGGGCAATGTCCGAAGGCAGTTCGGACGGCTCGGCGGCGTCAAGCGGGCTTTTGGCCCGGTCCGCTATATCAGGAGCCTGCTCAAGCTCAGGCGCGGCGAATACGACCTCCTTGTGGTGCACGCGGCAGCCTTCGCGCCCTGGCATCCCCGCTCGTTCCTGACCGCTTTGCGATCCTGGAACGTCCTGTCCCCGCTCGGCTTGTTTGCAAACTTTGTCTGGCGGGTCGTGCACCTGTTCCACAGCACGCCGATCGTCGCGCTCGATCTGGGCGACAGTTTCGGGATCGGCCGACACAATTTTTTCCTGCTCGATGTCTCCAGGATCTATTTCAAACGGGAGCTGCCGGCCGATCGCTGGCACGTTTTCTTCAACACTACCTACCGCGACCTGCCCGGACGCCGCTGGCGAGGCAAGGCGAAGAACCGCCGCCGGATGCGCAAGCTCGCGCCAATCAGCTATGGTTTTTTTTACTTCCCTTTCGAATTCTCTCAGGGGCAGAAGAGCAGCGATATATTTTTCGCCGGCAATGTCGATCCGAACAGCACGGTCCGCAGTGACGGCCTGCCCGAGCTGCTCGCGCTGCGCGATGAGGGCTACGCGATCGACATCGCAAGCGAACGCCTGCCGCTGCCCGAATTCTTGCGGCGCTTGTCAGCCGCATGGCTGGCGTGGTCGCCCGGCGGCTTCGGCTGGGATTGCGCCCGGCATTACGAGGCGCCGCTCGCGGGCACCGTCCCCATGATGAGCTACCCGACCATTGTGAGGCATCGACCGCTGCGCGACGGCGAGCACTGCATCCTGTACGCACCTGAGCCGGGCGCGCTCGCAAGCACCGTGCGGGCCGCGCTCGCCGACAAGGAGCGCCTTCTGCGGATGGCGAGCGCTGCCCAGGCGCATGTGCGCGAGCATCATACGCTCCACGCGCGGGCGGAATATGTCGTTACCGCCGCGCTCGGCCGCCGGCTCGACGGAAGCTCGGCAGGTTCACCCGTCCCGGCGCGCAAGTGAAATCGGACGCTGCCCGGCCGCTGCCGGGACACACCCGACTCGATATCGCTTCTCTCATGCGTGCTACGATTTCTGTGGCTCGCTACCCCGCTCCAGCGCCACCACCCGTCCGCGCTCGATTGCCAGTGACAGCCGACCCTGCTTGAGCGCGAGCGCCTTCTCCCCGAACAGCTCGCGCCGCCAGCCGTGCAGTGCAGGCACATCGGTCTCGTCCTCGCCGACCATGCGCTCGAGGTCATCGACCGTCGCGATGACCTTGGCCGCCACCCCGTGCTGCTCTGCCGTCATCCGCAGCAGCACCTTGAGCAGCTCAACCGTGGCTTGGCCGTTGATCACTGGCTTCGGACGATCGATGCGCGGCAGCGTCTTGGGGTCGCGCGCCAGCCCGCGCCGCACGGCGGCGACGATCGCCTCGCCCCACTTCGAGCGCTCGAAGCCGCGCGGGAGCGAACGCAGGCTCCCCAGCCGCTCGATTGTCGCCGGAGCCTGGACCGCGATGTCGCCGATCACATCGTCCTTGAGCACGCGCCCCCGGGGTATGTTTCGTTCCTGGGCCTCAAGTTCACGCCAGGCCGCGATCTCCATCAGCACGGCGAGCTCCTTCGGCTTGCGCACCCGCGTCCTCAGGCGCTCCCAGGCGTGCTCCGGCTCGAACCGGTAAGTATCGGGGGAGGTCAAGACCTTCATCTCTTCGCGCATCCAATCGATGCGGCCGCGCGCATCGAGATCGGCGTAAAGTTTCAGATACACATCGCGCAGGTGGGTCACGTCGGAAATGGCGTACGCAAGCTGCGCTTCGCTCAACGGCCGGCGCGTCCAGTCGGTGAAGCGGTGCGACTTGTCGAGATTGTCACCGGTAATGCGCGCCACCAGCTGATCGTAGGAAATCGAATCGCCGTAGCCGAGCACCATGGCGGCGACCTGGGTATCGACAACCGGGCGCGGAATGAGCCCGGCCTCATGCCAGCAGATCTCGATGTCCTGACGCGCCGCGTGGAAAACCTTCACCACG
>DASXIG010000025.1:0-5381 GCA_036498105.1 Xanthobacteraceae bacterium
ATCTATCCCCTCGCAATCGCAACCCGGCGCCGCATCGAGCTCAAGACATGGGACCGCACCACGATCAATCTCCCGTTCACTTCCGGTGCAGCAGTGATCAGCGAGCCAGTCCGCGTGCCGGCCGATGCGAGTGCGGCCGCATTGGAAAGCGCGCGTCGCGCCCTGCAGGTTTCCCTCGACAGCGCAACCGCGCGCGCCTATGCCACGGTAGATCGGGTCTAGAGCATGTCCCGCAAAAGTGGGAACCGGTTTTGCGAAAAGGACATGCTCAACCAAAAACTCAGAGAGCAGGATCGCGATTCGAAGAACCGTCATCCTGCTCTGAGACGGTACGACTGTTGGAACGCTCCTCCCTTGCCTTGCAAGCCTATCGCCTGGTGACTGCGGTGGCTGCCCCGCTTGCGCCCGCGCTCGTCTCCCATCGGCTCAAGCGCGGCAAGGAGGATCCGGAGCGCCTGCGGGAACGCTACGGCCGAACTGAAATCCCCCGCCCTCAAGGCCCGCTGGTATGGGTGCACTGCGCGAGCGTCGGCGAGTTGCTCACCGTCGTTCCGCTGATGGGATGCATCCGGGAAAAGGGGTTCGCCGTGCTCTGCACTTCCGGCACCGTGACCTCGGCCAACATCGCCGCGGCTCGGTTGCCCGCCGGCACCATTCATCAGTTCGTCACGCTTGATGCTCCCTCGTTCGTAAACCGCTTCTTCAATCACTGGCGGCCTGACCTCGGTTTGTTTGTGGAATCCGATCTGTGGCCCAACCTCGTCATGACCGCCGCGCGGCGGCGCATTCCCTTGATCCTCCTCAATGGGCGACTGTCGGAGCGCTCGTTTCAGCGCTGGCGCTGGGCACCGCACTCGATTGCAAAGCTGCTGCGCTCTTTCGAGCTTTGCCTGGCCCAATCGGGAACCCATGCCGGGCGCTATCGCGATCTGGGCGCGCCGCGCGTCGCCACCACCGGCAACCTCAAGCTTGACGTCCCCGAGCCCCCCGCGGAAGCTCATGCGCTCGCGCGGCTCAGGGCCGCCGTCGCGGGGCGCGCCGTGGTGGCTGGTGCGTCGACCCATCCCGGCGAGGAGACGGCGCTCCTCGAGGTGCATCGGCGGCTGCGCCATTCATTTCCGGGATTGCTCACCATCGTCGCTCCGCGCCATCCCGAGCGCGGCCGCGATGTGCTGGAAATGGCGCGCCAAGCCGATCTGCGGCCGCGCATGCGTTCGCGCGGGGACCTGCCTGATGGACAGACGGATATCTACGTGCTCGACACCATCGGCGAGCTCGGTTTGGTCTATCGCGTCGCACCCATCGTCTTCATGGGCGGCTCGCTTGCGAGCCATGGCGGACAGAACCCGATCGAGCCGGCGAAGCTCGGTGCCGCCATTCTGCACGGTCCAAATGTCTGGAACTTCGCTGAAATTTATTCCGCGCTCGATCGCGCCCATGGCGCGGAGCAGGTGACCGAGGTGGGCAAGCTCGCGGTGCGCGTGGGCGCATGGCTGACACAGCGGAGCGAGCGCGAGGCGGTCGCTGCGGCGGCGCGATCGACAGTCGAAAACCTGGGCGGAGCGCTGGCGCGCACGCTTGCCGCCATCGAGCCTTATCTCATGCAGATTCACCTGGGAATGCTCGAGCCTCATGCGTGAGCCGTCATTCTGGTGGAGCGAGCGGCCCGGTCTGGCGGCACGTGCGCTCGCTCCGGCCGCAGTGCTCTACGGCGCGGTTGCGCACGCGCGACTCATTCAACGAGGCGATCGCGTGGCTGCTCCTGTGCTCTGCATTGGAAATTTGACGGTTGGCGGCGCCGGCAAGACTCCGACCGCGCTGACGATTGCACGGATACTCCGGGAGGCGGGAGAGCGGCCGGCCTTCTTGACCCGGGGATATGGCGGTATGCTTGCGGGCCCGCTCCTGGTCGATCCGGAGCGCCACGTCGCTGCGGAAGTGGGAGACGAGCCCCTTCTGCTTGCGCATGCCGCACCCACTGTAGTCGCGCGCGCTCGGGTGCCTGGCGCGCGCACGGCGATCGCGGCGGGCGCAAGCGTCATCGTGATGGATGACGGCTTTCAGAATCCGAGCCTGCGCAAGGATGTCTCAGTGCTCGTGGTGGACGAGCGGCGTGGGATCGGGAATGGGCGGGTCATCCCGGCCGGCCCCTTGCGCGCGCCGATGGCGGCGCAGCTCGCGCGTGCGCATGCGCTCGCCGTTATCGGAAGCTCGCTTCGCGCCGCCGAGGTGACGAGGCGGGCACGCCAGCGCAACCTGCCGGTCTTTCGAGCGCGCCTGCAGCCCGACAGCGACTTCATTGCCGCCATCGGCCGCGGACGCGTGCTCGCGTTCGCCGGAATTGGGGACCCGGAGAAGTTCTTTGCGACCCTTGCCGGTGCGGGGATCATGGTTGCCGCGACGCAATGCTTTCCCGATCACCATCGTTATACGCGCGAGGAGGCGCAGGCGCTGTGCGCGCAGGCCGAGCGCGAAGGTCTCATTCTGGTGACAACCGAGAAGGATCTGGCCCGCATGCGCCGGGACGACGGGGTGGCGGAGCTTGCCGCTCAGGCGCATCCGCTGCCGGTCGCGCTCGCATTCGACGAGGAGGAATTGTTCAAGGCTTTTTTGCTGGAGCGGCTCGCGGCAGTGAAGGCGAAGTCGCGGTAATGTCATGTCGAGAGGAGGAGGCTTGTGCGATCGCCTCAGTCCGGAACCAGACGAGCCCTTGAAGGCGTTGTTATACGGGGGCATGTAGTGCGTGCCGGTTTTTTAAAAGTGGAGCTTTTGCCATGAACCTCAGGTCTCTCATCCCGTTGGGTCGCGAGCACAGCCTTACGCGGTTGGCCGATCCCCTGATCAGCTTCCAGCGTGAAATCGATCGCCTGTTCGACGAGTTCACACGCGAATGGCCGGGTCTCGGCAGGACGCAGGAGCTGACGCCCCGAATGGACGTGGCCGAGACTGAGAACGAGGTCGAACTCACCGCCGAGTTGCCCGGGTTGGAGGAGAAGGATGTCGAGGTCAAAGTTGTTGATAACGTCTTGACGATCACAGGGGAGAAGAAAGCGGAAAGAGAGGAGAAAGAAAAGAACTACCGCATGTTCGAGCGCAGCTATGGATCGTTCTCCCGCCGGCTTGAGCTGCCGAGTGGCGTCAACCCTGACGACATCAAGGCGAGCCTCGCAAACGGGGTTCTCAAGGTGACCATCCCGAAGCCTGCGCCTGCGCAAGTCAAAAAGGTGGAGGTCAAAAGCGTCCCCGTGAGCGGGAAGGAGAAACGCTCCGCAGGCGATGCCGCGGAGCGCGCTTCGCATCTCAAATAGGGACCGCTTGGGGCGAGCCGCGAGGGCAGAAACATGCAGGCCAAATCGAGCGGTTCGGAAGCGTCGGCAGGCGATGATGCGTCACCACTGACGATCTCGCCCGAGACGGTATGTTTCATCATCGTCAAGGCGCGTGAATTCGACGCAAAAGATGCGGTGACGGAACCGGATCCGGCATCGAACCCAACCGACGACAGGGATGCCGCGGTGCTCGAGGATCACAGCGACGACCCTGTCGTGGAGGAGCTCACGTCGCTCATTAACGCGCTCTCCGAGGACGAGCAGATCGATCTCGTGGCGCTGACCTGGCTGGGGCGGGACGACTACGTGGCCGACGATTGGCCGACGGTTCGCGCGGAGGCGTCGCGTGCTCACAACAACCGCACGGCCAGCTATCTTCTCGGTGAGCCCTTACTCGGCGATTTCCTGGAGGAAGGTCTCACGATACTCGGCTACTCCTGTATGGAGTTTGAAATGGGACATCTCTGATCCGCGCTGGAGCATGGACTTGATCAGCCCCAATCCTTGCCGATAGTGGAGCGCGCCCAGGCCGCGTCCTCATCCCTCGAGCAGGATCCATGGCCGCTTTCGAGTCGCTCTACAGCCATGACTTTGTCCGCATCGCGGCGTGCGTGCCGCGCACCAGGGTTGGCGACGTCGCCGCAAACCTGGCTGAAACCATTCGCCTGGCGCGGCAAGGACATGAGCTGAACGCCGCGCTCATGGTCTTCCCGGAGCTCGGTCTCTCCGCCTATTCCATCGACGATCTCCTGTTCCAGGACGCCCTGCTCGCCGCGGTCGAGCAGGCCATCGATCGCATAGTCGAGGTTTCCCGCGATCTGTTTGCTGTGCTGATCGTCGGCGCGCCGCTGCGCTGCGCGGGCGGACTGTTCAATACTGCCGTCGTGATCCATCGCGGCGCAATCCTCGGAGTCGTGCCGAAGACGTATCTTCCCAACTACCGCGAGTTCTACGAGAAACGGCACTTCACCTCCGGTGCCGGCATGCGCGACCGCCGGATCACGGTTGCCGGTCGCGAGACGGCGTTTGGTGTCGATCTGCTGTTCCATTCGGCGGGCTCGCTTGCTCTCACTTTCCACGTGGAAATCTGCGAGGATTTTTGGGCACCGGTACCGCCATCGACCAGGGCCGCCATGGCGGGTGCCGAAATCCTCGTGAACCTGTCCGCGAGCAACGTCACCATCGGCAAAGCCGAGACGCGCCGGCTGCTTTGCGCCAGCCAGTCCATGCGGACGATTGCGGCCTACGCCTATTCAGCAGCCGGACCTGGCGAGTCCACGACCGACTTGGCGTGGGACGGGCATGCCGCGATCTTCGAATGCGGCGACCGGCTCGCTGAAACCGCGCGTTTTGGGCGCGACTCCGCCCTGGTCAGCGCTGACGTGGACACCGGCCGCATCAGGCAGGAGCGCATGCGCTTCAATACGTTCGAGGACTGCGCCCGCGAAGAGATGCGACGTGCCGCCACTCCCTTCCGTTCGATCGAGGTTCGTCTTGATATGCCGAACGAATCGGTTCGGCTCCAGCGTCTGATCGAGCGCTTCCCCTTCGTTCCATCCGATCCTGCGCGGCTGCGTGATGACTGCTACGAGGCCTACAACATCCAGGTCCAGGGCCTCACGACACGATTGAAAGCCACCGGCATCGAGCGCGCCGTCATCGGCGTCTCCGGGGGGCTCGATTCCACCCAGGCGCTTATCGTGGCGACACGTGCCATGGATGATCTTGGCCTGCCGCGCACCAACGTGCTCGCCTACACGCTGCCGGGCTTTGCCACCTCGCAGCAGACGAAAGCGAATGCATGGGCGCTGATGCGCGCGCTCGGCGCAACCGGCTCCGAGATCGATATTCGCCCTGCCGCGCGCCAGATGCTGGCCGATATCGCGCATCCCTTTGCGAGCGGTGCGCCGGTCTACGACGTGACCTTCGAGAACGTGCAGGCCGGGCTGCGCACGGACTATCTGTTCCGGCTTGCGAACAAGAACAATGCGCTGGTGGTCGGCACCGGAGACCTTTCCGAGCTCGCGCTGGGCTGGTGCACCTACGGCGTGG
>DASXIG010000026.1:0-16932 GCA_036498105.1 Xanthobacteraceae bacterium
CCAATGCGGCAGCCAACCATACTGCCAGATTGGGGGCACTGAGACGGAGCCAGCCCAAAAAGCGTTTTATATCATCCGGAAAGCAGGCGTCTGATTTTTACCAAATTCGTTAACGAGGCACTCGACAAATTGCCATCTTTCGATTCCAATCAAAGTGATTCGGATAGATGCGGCACATCTTTCCGAGAGAGATGTAGGGAATCCGTAGGAGGCGACGATGGCGCGCGCCGAGGTCGCGAGCGCGTCGGTAAGTTCCGATTCGATCAAGGGTCTGGCTCAGTCTATCGCCAAGCCCGCATACGTTCGATTGTTGACGGCCGAGCCTGCTTTGCGGCGCGCTGTGCCGGCCTTGATCATCGCATTTCTGCTCACGATTTGCGTCGGAGCCGTTGTGCAGGTGCTCGATCATCGCCGACAGGCCATCAGCGAAACCTTCAACCAGATTGAAGCTACCGCCGATTATCTCGGCGATCGCCTCGCCCGGATCGATCGCTCCAAGCTGGAGAAGTCCGGTCTCGACCGCCGTCTCCAGAACGAGCTGGAGCACATGATTCCGAATTGGGCGAGGGCATCCGGACGGCGGATGATGGTCACCAACGCAGACGGCATCATCGTTGCTGCCGTCCGACATGCTGCCACCGGCAACAGTGACGGAATCACGATCGCCACCGTACCGCTGGACGCAGGGTACATAGGCCGCAGCCTGATCGACGTGCTCGGGCCCAGCCAGCCGCTGACCACTTTCGGTGCTGCGGCTGGAGTGCTGGAGATCCCGCTTGCAGACGGAAGCTTGGCTTTTGCCAGCGTGCGCAGCTTGTATGGGAATGGCGGTGAGCTCGCGATCCTGCATGGACGGAGCGAGGCCCTCGCCGGCTGGGTTTCCGATACGGCCTTGACCGTGACGTTATCCGCGACGACCGGCTTTGTAGTTCTGATCCTGGGTTTCGCATTTCACTGGCAAGCTACTCGGGCGCGCGAGGCCGACGGAATTCATGAAACCGTGCGCTCGCGGATCGACACCGCGCTGAACCGCGGACGCTGCGGATTATGGGACTGGGATCTCGCGCGCGGACGCATTTTCTGGTCGCATTCCATGTTTGCGATCCTGGGGCAGCGGCCGCGCAGCGCGCTTTTGAGCTTCGGCGAGGTGAATGCCCTGGTCCACCCCGAGGACATCGACCTGTACGAGCTGGCGCGCGAGCTCGCCGAGGCCAAGGCCACGCAGGTGGACCACGCCTTTCGCATGCGCCACGCCAACGGCAACTGGGTCTGGCTGCGCGCGCGCTGCGAGCTGGTCCAGCAGTCCGGCGACAGCGGACCGCATCTGATCGGGATTGCGGTCGATATCACCGAGCAGAAGACATTGGTCGAGAGAACGGTCGAAGCGGATCTGCGGCTGCGCGATGCCATCGAGACAATCCCGGAGGCATTTGTGGTCTGGGATGCACAGAACAGACTCGTGCTGTGCAACTCCAACTTCCAGGCGCTGCATAACCTGCCCAACGAGGCGATCGAGCCCGGTGCATCCTACGAATCCGTCGTGGAGGCAGGACGTAAACCCGTGGTGCGTTCGAAAGTCACGAGCGAAGGTCAAAGTCCGGGCGCCCGCACTTTCGAAGCCCAGCTGGACGATGGGCGCTGGCTGCACATCAGCGAGCGCCGAACCAAGGATGGAGGCTACGTTTCGGTCGGCACGGACATCACCAACATCAAACGGCACGAAGAAAAGCTCATGGAGAGCGAGAAACGTCTGATGGCCACGGTGACCGATCTGCGCAACTCGCAGCAGGAGCTCGAGCGTCAGGCCGCGGAGGTCGCCGACCTTGCCGAGAAATATGCGGAGGAAAAGACGCGCGCGGAAGATGCCAACCAGGCGAAATCGAAATTCCTGGCAAACATGAGTCACGAGCTGCGGACTCCGCTGAATGCCATCATTGGGTTCTCCGAGATCATGGAATCGGGAATGTTCGGCCCATTGGGCACGGACAAATACCGCGAGTACTGTTGCGATATCCGCCAGAGCGGCCAATATCTGCTCGAAGTGATCAATGACATCCTGGATATGTCGAAGATCGAGGCAGGCCGTATCAGGCTCGACCTCAAGCAGATCGCGCTCGAGCCGTTCCTCAACGATGCCATGCGCGTGGTCTCCGCGCGCGCGGACGACAAGCGTCTGACCATCACCGCGCGCATCGGCAGCGGCATCAGCGTGACCGTCGACCCGCGCCTGCTCAAGCAAATCGTGCTGAACCTGCTCTCCAACGCCGTCAAGTTCACGCCCGAAGGCGGCCGCATCATCATCCGCGCGCGGACGACCAGCGCAGCGGTAACAATCGCCATTGCGGATAGCGGGATCGGTATCCCGAAAGATGCGCTCACCCGGCTCGGCCGCCCATTCGAGCAGGTCGAGAGCCAGCTTACGAAGAGCCATCAAGGCTCGGGGCTGGGTCTTGCGATCGCAAAATCGCTGACCGAGCTTCATCAAGGTACGATACGCATCCGCTCGACCATAGGACGCGGCACAATCGTGGTGCTGCGTCTGCCGACCACGCGACCTTCGCTGCAGAAGGACGAGCTGACCGAAGTCGCTGCTTAGAGCATTTTTTTATGCTCTAACCCAGGATACGCCTGAACGTCGCTCTCACCTTCGCCTGTGTTTCCCCCAAAAACGCGTCGAGCGTCTTGAAGTCGGGAACATCGGCTGCCCGTGCCAGCAGCGCGAGCAAAGACGGCGCCGCCGTCGCCGGGTCAACCGCTCGCGGGAGACAAACGCGCAGGATTTGCGTGAGACCGTGATAAAGGCGCAGCGCCGCACCCAGCATCTCGGCGTCCTGGGTGCCGATCAGCTCCAGCCGTCGCGCCTTGTCGATCACGCGAGCCGTCGACGTGTCCAGTATCTCGGGCAGCCTGGACGCATGAACGAGTTGCAAGTACTGGGCAATGAACTCGATATCGGTCAGGCCGCCTGCAACATGTTTCAAGTCCCATCGATCGTTGTTGCCCTTTTCGATTTCGATGGCACGTCGCATCTCGATCACGTCGGCCGTGATCGCCGCCGGATCCCGCGGCCGGGTCAACACCCCGCGGATCACGCTTCCGACCTGCTGAGCAAACCGCGCGGACGAGCAGGAAACAACGCGCGCACGCGTGAGCGCCATATGCTCCCAGGTCCATGCATCCTTCTCCTGATACTCCGCAAAGCCGTCGATCTGGGTGGCGAGTGGCCCGGAACGGCCCGAAGGACGCAATCGCATGTCTACGGGATAAAGCACCCCATAATTGGTCTGCGCGGTGAGCGCGCTGATCAGACGCTGGGTAAGCCGCGAGAAATATTGCGCGCCGTAAAGCGATCGCTGTCCAGTCGACTCGGGATGCCGGGGATCAAAATCGTATACCACGATGAGATCAAGATCCGAGCTGGACGTCATTTCTCGACCACCAAGCTTCCCGAGCGCCAGGATCGCGATCTGCTGCTCCGCCATGCGGCCATGCTGCTGTGAAAATACATCTTCGGCAGCGCGGTGCAGCGATCTGATCAGCACATCCGCCAATCGTGCAAACGCTTCGCCCGCCTGATCCGCGGAGGCCGTGCCGGAAAGAATGCGAACTCCGATCAGGAACATCTGCTCCTGCGCGAAGATTCTGATGCGGTCGAGGAGCTCTTCATAGGAGACGGACTGGGCGAGTGACCGCTCGAGCGCGGTTGCTAGTTCCGGCTCCTCCGGCAGAGCTCCGAAAAAGCTCGGGTCAATAACGGCGTCCATGACTTCTGGGAATTGCGCGAGACTGTCGGCAAGACGCGGCGCGCTACTGAGCACGATTGCGATCAAGGCAATCAGATCCGGATTTTGTCGCAAAAGCGAAAACAGGCGCCCACCGCCATGCAATCCGGTTAGGAACCGGTCGAACGCGACGACAGCATCATCGGCGTTGGGCGAGCCGGCAAAATGATGGAGCAGGAGAGGGATGATCTGACTCAGCTGCTCGCGCGCGAACGCTCCCCTCAGAGACCCGTACAGGGCGGTGCTCCAGCGCCGCACGAGAGCGGATATTTCGAGCGGTTGGCGAAATCCCATGGCGGAGAGCCGGTCAAGTGTCTCACGATCATCGGCATCCGGTGGAAAGCTCAAACTCGCCTCAACGCCGCCCGCGGGGCGGGAGTGCTCGAACAGACCGGCGTAGTGTCGCTGCACGTTGCGTAGGTGGACCAGCAGCGCATCGGCGAATTGATCGCGGCTGGAGAAGCCTGCAAACCGTGCGAACTGTTCCATTCGGCTGCGGTCTGCGGGCAGCGAGTGAGTCTGCTCATCCCCGATCATCTGAAGCCGGTTTTCAATGGAGCGCAGAAAGCGGTACGCGTAGCCGAGATCGGCGTGCGCCTTCTCGTCGATCCAGCCGCCGTCCCTGAGCGCGCCAAGCGCCGCGAGGGTCGGCCTGCCACGCAGCTCCGGATGGCGTCCTCCGGCAATGAGCTGCTGGGTCTGGACAAAAAATTCTATTTCGCGAATGCCGCCACGGCCGAGCTTGATGTTATGGCCTTCCACGGCGATCTCTTCATGCCCGCGATAAGCATGAATCTGCCGCTTCATGGCGTGCACATCTGCAACCGACGCAAAATCCAAATATTTGCGCCATATAAAAGGTGAAAGCCCGGCGAGCAGCTTTTCGCCGGCGGCCAGATCGCCGGCACAAGCCCGCGCCTTGATGAGCGCGGCACGTTCCCAATTCTGACCACGGCTCTCGTAATAATCGAGCGCCGCGGGGGTCGAAATGGCAATTTGCGTGGCCGAAGGGTCAGGACGCAGCCGCAAATCGGTACGAAATACGAAGCCATCCGCCGTGCGCTCCTGCAGCAGCTTCACCAAGCTCCGAGTCAGGCGCACGTACAGCGCCGCTGGATCCGTTCCCGGCATGATCGCAGCGGGGTCGTAAAATACGATAAGATCGATGTCGCTCGAATAGTTCAGCTCGTGGGCACCCATCTTGCCCATGGCAAGCACGATATACCCCGTTCGCGCAGGATGTCGCGGTTCCAGCGGCTTGAGCCTGCCCCGGCGCCGGGCGCCCGCGAGCAGATAATCGACCGCGGCCCCGACCGCCGCGTCGGCAAGCCTGGTCTGCAAGTCGAGCAGATGCGCGATAGGCCACACGCCACCGAGATCAGCGAGAGCAATCAGCAGGGCCGCCTCTGTTTTCATCCGGCGCAAGAGACGCATGGCTTCCGCATCGTCCTCGACCAGTTTCATAACCCCGTTGTGGGCCTCGGAAAGGATCCGTTGAAAGCGGCGCTCCGGCTCATCTTCAAGAAGCTCTGCCAGACGCTGGGGCGATCCCCGCACGAGCTCCCAAAGGTAGGGGGAGGCGTCCGCAAGTCCGGCAAGCAAGCCATGAAGAATCGGGTTCGCGGCACTCATCCGCGTGATGAGCCCACCGTGTGGGTTATGCGCGATATCTTGCAACCAGGTTTGCACGCGCGCGCAGGCCGTCATCGCAAAGGCAAGATCAGGCGCCAGCCGTATGCGCCGCCATAAAGCTCGGCTGTCGCAGTCTGCGACGTGGTCGGCTCGAATGTTTGCCGGCTCAGTCAAAATATTCTCCGCTGCACGACGCCCCTGGTGCGGTAAATTTGAAGTTTCCTTTACGAGCTCGCGGCTACGACTGAAGGAACTTCAAATCGACGGCATTAGTTAGCGAGGAACGCCCGGGAGGCCGACGCGCAATGCCGCCTTAAACGGCTGCGGACTGTTGCGCCAGAGCAGCGTGCCCGCTTCGGGGGAGCGACACCACGGTCTTGAGCCCGGGATGGTTGTCCTCCAACCTGAGCTCCCCGCCGTGCAACCGGGCGACCGCGGAGGCCAAGCTGAGGCCAAGGCCGGAGCCGGGCAGCGACCGGCTTTGCTCCAGCCGCACGAACCGCTCCATGGCGCGGCCACGGTCGGCCTCCGGGATTCCTCGGCCCGAATCAGCGACCGTAAGGAGGATTCGCTCGCCGTCCGGAGCCGCCCCGATCACTATCTCAGGTTCGGTGCCATTCATCTCGATTGGAGTTGGCACCCCATATTTGATCGCGTTATCAACCAAGTTGGCGAGCGCCTGGCTTATGAGCTCCCGGTTACCCCGAACCGGGGCGGAAGCCGGGGCTTCGACCCGCAGTCGAACGCCCTTCTCATCGGCTACGGGCTCATACAGCTCGCCTACACCGCGCGCGATCTCGGCTGCGTCCACTTCGATCATGCCGTCGCGAGCCTGCCCCGACTCGGCGCGCGCTATCATCAGAAGCGCGTTGAAAGTCCGAATAAGCGCGTCGGATTCCTCGATCGTGCCCTCGAGCGCGCGGCGGTATTGCGATTCATCCTCGGCCAACCGCAGCGCCTCCTCGCAGCGATTGCGCAGCCTGGTCAGCGGCGTTTTCAGATCATGGGCGATGTTATCCGACATCTCCTTTAGTCCATGCATGAGGGCCTCGATGCGCTCGAGCATGTCGTTGAGGTTCCCCGCCAGGCGATCGAGCTCATCGCCCGTACCGGCGATCGGAAGCCGCCCGGTCAGATCGCCTTCCATTATCAGGCGGGTGGTTTCGGTCATTGCGTCGACACGCTTGAGCACCCGGCGCGTCACAAACAGACCCCCGGCCACGCCCAGCACGATCACGACCGCCAGCGACCAGCGTCCGGCCGCGAGCACGATGTCATGCAGCCGCTCGCGCTCTTCCAGATCGCGTCCAACCAGCAGGCGAAATCCGGCCGGCAGCTGAAACACGCGAACCAGCGCGTGGTGCTCGCTGCCGTCGAGGTCATCCAGTCGCCGGTAAGCCGTTTCCTGCCAACCCGTCGAGTTTAGGACCCCGGCCGAGAGCGACCCGACATTGCCGGCAAGCCCCTCCCCTGCCGGAGTGGTCAAAAGGTAGAGGCCTGAGCCAGGGCGACGCGATCTTGCATCGACGATGAAAACCAGACGCCGGAGGCCGCCCTGCCGATACTGCTCCGAAAGCCCCGTAATCTCGGCATCAACAGTTTGAGTGATCTGCTCAGTGATGAGCCGGCGCGTATTCCAAGCGAAATACCCGAGCAGGAAGACGGCGAAAACGGCGAAAATACTCAGATAAACCAGCGTCAGCTTGAACGCCGTGGTGCGCAGAAGCTTTCCGAGCGCCGTCATTCACCACCGTAGTCCGCCCGCTCAAAAGGGGGGACCCAGCCGCTTATCTATCGCGGATTACGTAACCCGCGCCGCGCACCGTATGGAGCAATGTTTGCGCGAAACCCTTGTCGATCTTCGACCGCAGTCGCGAAATGTGCACGTCGATGACATTGGTTTGCGGGTCGAAATGGTAATCCCAGACATTCTCCAACAGCATGGTGCGGGTCACTACCTGACCGGCGTGCTTCATGAGATATTCCAGGAGGCGGAACTCGCGCGGCTGAAGCACGATCTCCTCGCCACCCCGCATGACCTGGTGCGACAGCCGATCGAGCTGCAGGTCTCCCACGCGATAAACCGTTTCCTCCCGACCCCCTCGCCGGCGCGCCAGCACCTCCGTGCGGGCGAGGAGCTCGGCGAAAGAATACGGCTTTGCCAGATAGTCGTCCCCACCGGCGCGGAGACCTTTTACCCGATCGTCCACCTGACCGAGCGCCGAGAGGATCAGCGCCGGGGTTTCGATGCCCTTGGCCCGCAAGGTCCCGATCAGCGAGAGCCCATCGAGCTTGGGCAGCATGCGATCGACGATCAGCACGTCATACTGTCCATTCAAGGCATGAGACAGCCCCTCCTCACCATCCGCTGCCAGTTCAGCAACGTGCCCCACTTCGCGAAACGCCTTCGACAGGTAGTCGGCGGCATCGCGATCATCTTCAATAATCAGAAGACGCATGAGGAATTTCCGATCTCTCGGACGGATGAGTTCTCTCTCGGAGAGAGCGGGAGGGGCTGATGTGATCATAGCGGCCATCTTCGTCACTGTCCCGCCCCAGGATGCAAAGGGGCGGCGGTTTGATCCGCCGCCCCTCAGCCCACTCCGTACCGGCGGGGGCGACGAATGCCGGCACAGAGCTGGAAGGAAGGCACGGGCGAGCGTGCCCGGCCCTTGCCTGCGAACCCGCCGTCGAGCAGCCACTGCCCCGCCGGCGGTCTCAATTCGTCAGGCGCGGCCGAGCGGCAGCGCCACGAATTTGGTCGCGTCACCCGACTTGACACGCAGCAGCACCGAGCGCTTGCCGCCTTTCTGCGCCTCGTTGAGCGCGCTGCGGACATCGCCGGGATGCGAAACTCTCTTGCCGCCGACCTCCAGGATCACGTCCCCGGTCTGGAAGCCGTGCTCGGAGGCAATGCCACTGGGATCCACTTTGGTGACGACCACCCCTTCGGAACCACTCCCGGCGACCTGAGCGGCAGGAGCGAGGGTAAGCCCGAGACGGGGGACATCATTGCTGTTGGGGCTCAAATGCTCCGGCGCTGTCGCACGCGCTTCACGTTGGTTCGGCAGCTCTCCCAGGACGACCGGGAGGTTCTTTTCCTCGCCCTTGTGCCATACCGAGAGCTTGATGGAGGTGCCCGGAGCAAGGGAGCCGATCTGCTTGGCAAGATCGCGGGCATCCTTGACCGGCGTTCCGTCAACAGCGGTGATCACATCGCCAGCCTCAACGCCCGCCTTGGCTGCCGGCCCATTCGCTTGCGGATCCGAAACCAGCGCGCCTTCCGTTTTCTTCGCTCCAATGCTCTCGGCAATTTCCGGCGTGACCGGCTGGATTTGCACGCCGATCCAACCCCGGGTCACGGTGCCCTTATCCTTGAGCTGGGCGACCACGGATTTCACGGTGCTCGCGGGTATCGCAAAGGCAATCCCAACCGAGCCGCCCGAGGGCGAGAAAATCGCGGTGTTGACCCCGATGACGTTGCCGTCCACGTCGAAGGTAGGCCCACCGGAATTTCCCTTGTTGACCGGCGCATCGATCTGAATGAAGTCGTCGTACGGACCCGCGCCAATATCACGGCCGCGCGCAGACACGATGCCGGCGGTCACGGTGCCGCCGAGCCCGAACGGATTGCCAACCGCCAGCACCCAGTCGCCGATACGCGGCGCCTGGTCGGAGAGTTTCACGAACGGGAAATCACTGCGGCCCTCGACCTTGATCAGGGCCACGTCGGTGCGCGGGTCGGTCCCGATCACCTTGGCGCCGTAGGTCTTGCCCTCGTCGGTGGTGATTTCGACGGTGTCGGCTTTGTCGACGACGTGATTGTTTGTCACGGCGTAGCCATCAGCGGTGATGAAAAACCCGGAACCCTGACCGGTGACGAGGCGATTGCGCGGGCTGGGGCGCTCATCGGGCGTCCCTTCCGGCATTCCGAAGCGGCGGAAGAAACGTTCCATCGGAGAGTTGGGGGCAAAAGGTGAATTGCTCTCGAAACCCATCATCTTGGCCCCGGAGTCGAGCTTAACTCGCACCGATATGACTGCGGGCTTTACCTTCTCCACGATGTCCGCAAACCCGACCGGGCGCTGAACGGTTTGTGCATGGGCAACACTCGAAAGGGCGGAATTGCTGGTGGCGGACGGACTGAAATTGCCGCCGTTGAAGAGGATGGTCGCACCCAGCCCAGCAACACTGGCAAGCAGAACAAGGCGACGCGCCGAGAGGATGCCCGAATTCTTGATCATGGGAATGACTCGCTTTTCGTTGGTTCGGATTGGCAACAACATGGGGATAGTCTCCTTACGAGGTGCTGACGGCAAAATTAAACTTTCGTAATGCAGAAATCCTGCGAAAGGGAGGCGCCGTAACAGCCCGGCCGCGGCGCGCTGGCCGGCACTCCTCAGCCGTCGTTTCGCCCCAGGATCTCGGACAGCCTCGCCTGCTCGTCAGGCGTAAGATTCGCTTCGGAGGTCGATGACCGGCGCCAAAGCAGAGCGAGCACGATCGCGCCGGTGAGGAGAATGCCGGCAGGGGTCAGCCACAAGATCGCGGTATGCGCGGAAAACCGTGGGCGCAGCAGCACGAATTCCCCATAGCGAGCGACCAGGAAATCGATCACCTCCTGATTCGAATCTCCGGCTTGCAGACGCTCGCGCACGAGCACGCGCAAGTCGCGAGCGAGCGGCGCATCCGAATCGTCGATTGACTGGTTCTGGCAGACCATGCAGCGGAGCTCTTTCGTGAGTGTCCGCGCGCGCGCTTCGAGTTGAGAGTCGGCGAGAACCTCGTCCGGCTGCACGGCGCGTGCCGGCAGCGCAGAGAGGGCAATCATCAGGAACACCAGCCAACCCCAGCGCATGCTCGTCTTACTCGGCTGGCGCTAGCGCAGTCTTGCTGCGCGCGGGCTTGGGGGCTCCCACACGCAAGCGTCGGTCGGAGAGGGACAGAGCTCCGCCGATTGCCATTGCAACCGGCCCAAGCCAGATCAGCAGCACCATCGGCTTGTGGTACATCCGCACGGCAACCGAACCATCCGGCTTCACCTCCCCGAGGGAGACATAGAGCTGCGAAAGTCCACGCGTCATCAGGGCCGATTCATTGACGGAGGTTCCCCGCGAGGGAAAATCGCGCTTGGCCGGCTCGATCGATCCAATGATTGATCCGTTTCGGCGCACGGTCAGGCGGGCAGCAAGCTCGCGATAATTCGGCCCCTGCCGCGTGGTCGTACCCTCCAGCGTCAGCTCGTACTGCCGTAGCGCAACCGCCTGGCCGGGCTTGAGCTCTGTAATCTGTTCGCTGCTCCATTGCGTCTCGCCGATGATGCCCAGGAGCGCGACCCCAAGTCCGCAATGCGCCAGCGCCGAGCCCCAGGTTGAGCGCGGAAGCCCTTTCGCGCGGGCAAACGCCGTCGCCAGCGACGTCTTGAGCAACCCGGTGCGCTCGACGATCTCGGTCAACGCGCTTGCCATGACGAATATGGCCAGTCCTATCCCGAATGGAGCCAGCACAGGACCACCCGGAGCAATCGCGAACACACCCGCGATGGTGATGACGGCAATACCGGCCGCACCCGTGAGCCGTTGTGCGGCACCGAGGAGATCGCCCCGTTTCCAGGCAAGCAAGGGACCGAAAGGGACTGCGACCAGAAGGATCACGAACAATGGGCCGAATGTGCCGTTGAAGAACGGTGCGCCGACGGAGATCTTTTCCCCCGTCAGGGCTTCCAGAGCGAGCGGATAAAGCGTTCCCACGAACACGGTACCGCAGGCGCATACCAGGAAAAGGTTATTGAGCACCAAGGCGCCTTCGCGGGACACCGGGGCAAACAGTCCGCCCTGCTTGAGCAGGGGTGCGCGCAACGCAAACAGCACGAGCGCTCCGCCTATAAAGAGAACCAGAATCGCGAGGATGAAAACACCGCGCATGGGATCGCTGGCGAACGCGTGCACCGAGGTGAGCACGCCCGACCGGACCAGAAAGGTTCCGATGAGCGACAACGAGAAGGCGAGGATCGCAAGCAGGACGGTCCACACCTTCAACGCATCACGCTTCTCCATTACCAGGGCGGAATGGAGCAGAGCGGTGGCGGCGAGCCACGGCATGAACGAAGCATTTTCGACCGGGTCCCAGAACCACCAGCCTCCCCAGCCCAGGGTATAGTAGGCCCAGTACGAGCCCATCGCGATTCCAAGCGTCAGGAAAATCCAAGCCAGCAGCGTCCATGGCCGCACCCATCGCGCCCATGCAGCATCGATACGGCCATCGATCAGGGCCGCAATGGCGAAAGAGAATGAAATAGAGAGGCCTACATAGCCGACGTAAAGCAGCGGTGGGTGTATCGCGAGCCCGGGATCCTGCAAAATCGGATTGAGATCACGACCTTCGAGCGGAGCGTCCGGAATGCGCAGAAACGGGTTCGAGGTGATCAGGATGAACAGCTCGAACGCGACCGCGATCCAGGCCTGCACCCCCAACACGCGGGCTTTCAGCCGAAGCGGCAGATTGCGGCCGAACGCAGCCACAAGCGCACCAAATAGGGCTAGAATAAACACCCACAGCAGCATCGACCCTTCGTGGTTCCCCCAAACTCCGGTTATCTTATAGATGAGAGGCTTCGCTGAGTGCGAGTTCTCGAACACGTTGACCACCGAGAAGTCGGATCGGACGTAGCAACCAATCAACGCGGCAAAAGCGATCGTCACGCAGGCAAATTGTGCAAGCGCCACCGGCCCGCCCAGCGCCATGAGCACCGGATCTCTCTTGCGTGCTCCAAAGACCGGCACCGTCGCCTGAACGAGCGCCAAGCCCAGCGCCAGCACCAGGGCGTAATGACCGCTCTCAGCGATCACTGCACCCTCCCCTGCGGAGTCCGCTCGAGCTTGCTTTGAGCATCGCCCTGCCAATGGCCCTGCTTCTTCAGGGCATCCGCGACCTCTTTGGGCATGTAATTCTCGTCGTGCTTCGCCAGGATCGTGTCGGCTTGAAAGACGCCGGAGGGGTCGAGCGCGCCCTCTCCGACAACGCCCTGGCCTTCGCGAAAAAGGTCGGGCAATTGCCCCCGGTACGCGACTGTCAGCGCATGGCTTCCGTCCGTCAACTCGAACCGAACAGCGAGATTTTCGCCGCGCACCAGCGTGCCTTCCTTCACCAGGCCACCCACGCGCATGCGTTGGCCGGCCGGGATACGCTTCTCCACCAGATCCGTAGGAGAATTGAAGAAGACGATGGAATCCTTGAGCGCGAAGAGCACGAGCGCTACCGCGAGCGCGAGCACCGACAGCGCGCCGCCTATGAGAGTCAGACGCCTTTTCCTTCGAGTCATTGCGCTAGTGCCGCCGATTTTGAAGTTCTAGCCGCCGAGACCTAATGGTTTGACGAGGTCCTCAAAGCGTTGCAGCTTGACGGGATCTCCGCTCAATACGCGTCGCGCCTCACCCGCTGCAGCGCGCGCCCTGTCGGGTTCGCCCAACACCATATAGGAGCGAACCAGTCGCAGCCATCCTTCGGGATCCGAGCCATCGCGCCGGAGTCTTTCAGCCAGCCGCGCCACCATGCCGCGGATCATGCTGTCGCGTTGATCGGGGGCCAGCCCGGATGCAGCCCCGATCTGCTCCTCCGTTGGGCCGCGCTCAACCGTTCCGCGGCCCTGCACCCGCTCGAGCGAGCGGCGCACGACCTCTCCCCAGGGCGCATCAGGAGGTGCGTCGGCGAGCAGCGCCTGCCAGAGCTCAGCAGCTTGCTTCGGCTGGCCATCCTGCTCGGCGGCAAGCGCGACGAAATACCGCGCTTGCACATGGGTGGCGTTCAGAGCCAGTGCCCTGTCGAACGCCGCCTTCGCTTCCTCCGTGACCACTCCATTGGCCGCAAATACCAGGGCCTCGCCGAGCGCAGCCTCGCGGTCGGCAGTCTCGCCATTGAGGCGAAGCGCGTTACGTCTTGCCTTCACCGCATCGTCGAAACGACCAAGCCGCGTGTAGATCGGCCCGATCAGCTCCCATCCACGGCCGTCATCAGGTCGGCGTTCCAGATGCTCTTCCACCTGGATTATGAGGTTCTCGATGGATTGGCGGCCGTGCGAAGCGGCAAGCCTGGACCCAAGCGGCTGGTCGGGTAGCGTGGGCGAGCCCAAGGCGAGATAAATTGCCACCGCCCCAAGCGGCAGCAGCGCCAGCATGGCAGCTGTGACGGCCCGCCGCCGCTGTACCGTACCTTCTGGAGGCGGCGCACTGCGGGAGTCATCCGCATCCGCCGCGGCGATAAGGCGGCGGGAAATTTCGACCTCCGCAGCCGCGGCTTCCTTCTCCCCGATCGATTGGGACGCTCGATCGCGGCGAACTTCGTCGAGTTGATCGCGGTAGACCGCAAGATCATTTCCCGAGCCCACTTGATCGGGCTTGCGCGCAAGCGGCCATAGGACGGCAAAGACTGCCCCAACTGTCATGAGGGAAAGGACGAACCAGAGAGTCATGAGCTCGAATATAATCGTCGGAGTGGCCGGATGCGCGCCGGGCGGCAGACATACTAGCGCGGTTACATCAAGACAGCCCTGCTTGGGGCAATGCCAATACAATCGCGCTTCCGCGACATTCCGAAGCGGGAATGCAGTCGGGTCGCCGCGTAAGTTCGCGTCAGCGGAAATCAGCTTGCGGGGTTAATGAGTTCCAAACGACAGGCTTGCTCAGACTCAAGGGAAGGCCGGCGAGGGTCAGCCCACCGCCGTCCAGGTTCCGTCCGGATTGCGGCAGGCGCTCCCGCGCGACACCTCCGGACGCCCATCGATGTAGATTGTGTGAGTGTATGGGCGGCACTGCAGCCCATTGGATTGATATGCCGCACCCGGAACAATGCGGCCATAGCGGCCCGAGTCCGGGTTCTTCCAGGCGACCACGGCGCCAGAGCGCCCGCTTTCCAATGCCTGGACCTGTGCGGCATAGGCGCGACGCTTGTCCTCATCGTCCATCGACGCTCCGATGCGGTTTCCGATCAGACCGCCGATGGCAGCACCTGCAACCCCCGCGGCAATGCGTTCACCGGTGCCGCCGCCGAACTGCGAGCCGATCAGACCGCCGGTCAGAGCACCGACGAGCGTGCCCGTATTCTCCTTCGCCCCTTGCCCGGTCTCCGGAGTAGCGCTGCATGCGCCCAACGACACTGCAAGCAGCGCGGCCGCGCTCAGACGCCCGATATACATGAGAATCCCCCACCCCCCGTAAGCCATGGGGCTGGCATGCGCTGATACCGCGCCCGCCCCGCCCATTTGGCGGGGAAACTTAATCGCGCAAATTGGGGCAAAACTCTGGCCCGGCTTGGTTTTCCTTGCGGGACCACGACCGCTTCAGCTGATCTGCAAACCCCGCAGCCTCGTTCACGCAGCAGGCAAAATGAGCTCGGCGCGCAGCCCTCCTATGGGCGCGGTGCCGAGAACAAGCGTTCCGCCGTACAGGCTTGCGAGATCTACGACGATCGACAAGCCGAGGCCGGAGCCAGGCTTGGTCTCATCGAGCCGACGACCGCGGCGCGCCACCTGCTCGCGCTGCTGGGGCGAGAGGCCAGGACCGTCATCGTCGACCAGGATGTGCACCGTGCGCCGCTCATCGCCGGCATCTGAGCGTTGGGCGAATACCTCGACGGCGACCCGGGACTGCGCCCATTTGCAGGCATTATCGACCAGATTGCCGATCATTTCCTCGAGGTCTTGCTGCTCCCCGCGAAACCGCACTCCCTCGGCGGCTTCGATGTCGATGGCAATGTTCCGCCGGTGGTGGATCTTCTCCATGGTGCGCGCCAGCGCCGTGAGCACCGTACGCACATCGGTGACCGTACCGATCACCGCCACCCGGGCCGCCAGCCGTGCGCGCTCGAGATGGCGCGTCACCTGAACCTGCATGATCTCGGTCTGCTCCCGCACCTTGAGCGCGAAGGCATCGGCGCCGTGGGTGCTCGCTTCGTTCAGCATCACCGAAATGGGAGTCTTCAGCGCGTGGGCGAGGTTGCCGACGTGAGTGCGCGCACGCGCGACGATCTCCCGGTTGGCATCGATTAGCGCATTGGTCTCGCGCGCCAGCGGCGCGATCTCCACGGGGAACGCACCCTCGAGCCGCTCCGCCTTGCCTCCGCGAATCCCTGCGAGCCCCTCGGAAATGCGTTTGAGAGGCGCAAGCCCAAAGCGCACCTGAAACATCGTGGTCAGCAGCAGGACGAGCGCCAGAACGGCGAAGGTAATCGCCAACGCCTCGTCAAAACTGCGGGTTTCCTCCTCGATCTCCGCGGCGTCGCCGGCCACCGCGACCAGATAACGGCCTTCCTCTCCGAGATCGATGGTGCGCTCCACCACCCGCAATTGCTGCCCTTCCGGCCCTTCCGCGTACCCGGCGCGTGCGCCCCCCGCTGCCGAGGAAGCCTCCAGATCAGCGAGATGCGGCAGCTTTGCGTCCCATAACGAGCGAGAGGACCGCACATCGGGCGTGGGCGCGTCGAGCCTGGTAACCTGCCAATACCAGCCGGAGAGGGGCAGATTGAACAGCGGCTCGCCAATGGATTGGGGAAACTTGCCGGCGTTCTCCTCGGGGGTAGCCACATCGGAAACCAGGCTGCGCAGATAGACGCCTAGTCGGCGGTCGAATGCACGCTCGACGGCAGCGCGATAGATCGAGGAGAGCACGATTCCGGTGACGAGAAGGATCACCACCGTCCATGTCGTCGCGGAGAAGAAGAGGCGTAGCGCAAGCGAATTAAGACGCATCGCCTGGAGGCGCGAGGAGATACCCCAGGCCGCGCACTGTCTGGATCACGTCAACCCCAAGCTTCTTGCGGACGCGCCCGACGAAAACTTCGATGGTGTTGGAATCGCGATCGAAATCCTGATCGTAGAGATGCTCGACCAGCTCGCTGCGCGAAACAACGCGTCCCGCATGATGCATCAGGTAGGAAAGCAGCCGATATTCATGCGAGGTCAGCTTCACAGGATTGCCGTCGACGGCCACGCGGCCGGTGCGAGTGTCGAGCCGCACGGGCCCGCAGTTGAGCTCGCTTTTGGCGTGACCGGCCGAGCGGCGCAAAAGCGCACGGATACGGGCGAGCACCTCCTCGAGGTGAAAAGGCTTCGCCACGTAATCGTCCGCGCCGGCATCAAAGCCCTGCACCTTGTCGCTCCAGCGGTCGCGCGCCGTGAGCATGAGGACCGGCATTGACCGGCCGGCACGCCGCCAGGCTTCCAGCACCGAAATGCCGTCCATCTTGGGAAGACCAATGTCCAGGATGACGGCGTCGTAGGGTTCGCTTTCCCCGAGGAAGTGCCCCTCCTCTCCGTCGAAAGCCCGGTCCACCACGTAACCCGCATCGGTCAGCGCGGTCGCGAGCTGACGATTGAGATCGGGGTCGTCCTCGATCACCAGAAGACGCAAGAAAACTCCCTCCTTGAGGCGCAAACCTGTCCGCCAGCGCGCAGAATCGCCATCGGCGACTACCTTGCCATTACATAATGAGCGAGGGAAGGCTGAGAAGACGGAGGCTCCGGCGA
>DASXIG010000027.1:0-2263 GCA_036498105.1 Xanthobacteraceae bacterium
GTGCGCGGCGCCGGCTACCCCGAAGCGGCCTTCGCCATGGAGCGCCTGCTCGACTGCGTCGCGGAGGCGCTTTCGCTTCCGCGCGCCGAGGTGCGCCTGCGCAACCTCGTGCCGCCGGAGAAGATGCCTTACGTGACGCCGCTGAAGACTCGCGCGGGCTCTCCGGTCGCGCTCGACAGCGGCGACTTCCCGCTCCTCCAGCACAAGGCGATGGAGGCGGTCGATTACGCCGGCTTTCCCGCGCGCCAAGAGCGCGCGCACGAGAGCGGGCGCTACATCGGGCTCGGCGTCGGCAACGGCGTGAAGGGAACGGGACGCGGACCATTCGAGTCCGCGATCGTGCGGGTCGGGCGCTCCGGGCGCATCTCGCTCTACACCGGGGCGATGCCCATGGGACAAGGGATCAAGACCGCGCTGGCGCAGATCTGCGCCGAGCAGCTCGGCGTCCCCGCGGATACGGTCAGCGTCACCGCGGGCGACACGGCCGTCATCCCCTACGGGCAGGGCGGATTTGCCAGCCGCCAGACGGTGACGGCGGGCTCCTCGGTCCACCTGGCCGCGGCGGCCGTGCGCGAGAAGGCGATGGCCGTCGCCGCGCACCTCCTCGAAGTGAGCACCAGCGACCTCGAGCTGCGCGATGGCCGCATCGAGATTGCGGGCGCGCCGGGGAGCGGGCTTGCGCTGCGCGAAGTGGCGGAAGCCGTGTCCGGCGTGCCCGGCTATCCCATGCCGGGCGGATTCGAGCCGGGGCTCGAGAGCATCCAGAGCTTCCTGCCCGACGCGCTCACCTACGGCGGCTCCTCACACGCGGTCGAGGTCGAGGTCGACATCGAGACCGGCGCAGTGCGCATCCTGCGCTACGTCGTGGTCAACGACAGCGGGCGCATCATCAATCCGATGATCGCCGAGGGCCAGATCATGGGCGGCGTGGCGCACGCCATCGGCAATGCGCTGTTCGAGCTGATGGCCTACGATGCACAGGCGCAGCCTATCACCACGACGTTTGCCGAATATCTGCTCGCGAGCGCGACCGAGGTGCCTGACGTGGAAGTGAGCTTCATGGAGTTTCCGTCACCGCTCAACCCGCTCGGGGTGAAGGGCGTAGGCGAATCCGGCTGCGTGCCGGCGGCGGCCGCAATCGTCGCCGCGATCGAGAGCGCGCTCTCTCCCTTCGGCGTGCGCATCACGGAATACCCCGTCACCCCGGCACGCCTGTTCGCACTGCTGCGCGCGGCGAAAGGCACATCTTCGTAGGGGCGAGGCACCGCCTCGCCCTCTTCCCAATGCGGCGCGGGGATGGAGGGCGACGCAATGCGTCGCCCCTACGGACTTCTGAAAAGCGCGCGGCCTGTCACTGGCTCGTTTTGATGCCGAGCTCCTTGACCACCTCGGCGAGCTTGGCGCGCTGCTGATCGGTTGCCGCGGCAAACTCGGAGGGACCTCCCAGGTTGACGATCTGACCGGTCGCAATCAGGCGCGATTCGATCGTGGCATCGGTGACTGCACGCACATCCGCGGCGATCCGCTCCCGCAGCTCGAGCGGCATGCCCGGGGGGCCGAAGAAGCCGACCAGGCCGTCGAAAGTCAGCTCGGGGAATCCAGCCTCGGCAGCGGTGGGAACATCGGGGAGTGTAGGAGCGCGCACGGTGTTCGTCACCAGCAGCGGCTTGATCCTGCCAGCCTCGAGCTGCGGCCGCACAATGGCGAGCGCGCCCTCATAGATCTGGACGCGGCCTTCGGCGAGATCATTGGCCGCATCGACCGTGTTGCGGTAGGGCACCTTCGTTACGTTCAGGCCCTTGGCCTGCAGGAAGCCGGCGAAGGCGAAATCGAGCGCCCCCGTCACCCCGGCCCAATTGAGCTTTCCCGGTTGTGCGCGCGCCATCGCCACCACGTCGGCAAAGCTTGCGACATTGAGCGAAGCCGGGACCGAGATGGTGATCAGGGTGTTCGACACCCGCGCGATGGGGAGGAGATCGCTCTGCTTGTAGGGCAGATTGTCGTGCAGATAAGGATGCGCCGTGAACGACGAGGTCGGCGCCGCCAGGAGCACATGGTCGTCGCGGGCGCTCAGGAACGTGGTGATGGCAACGATGCCGTCACCGCCCGGACGGTTTTCGATCACCACGGGCTGGCCCCATCGCGCGCTGAGCCGGTCGCCCAGAAGGCGGGTGCCGATGTCGACGCCGGCTCCCGGCCCCAGGGTCACCAGGAACTTGACCGGACGCTGCGGCCAAGTCTGCGCCGAGGCCGGCGGTCCGCA